>CAYNKN010000084.1:0-10579 GCA_964397805.1 uncultured Chryseolinea sp.
CAAAACTAACATGCCCGGCAAAGGTCCCAAGAGTAGCGAGCCTATTACTGGCAGACATGGTGGTACCTTCACAAATTTTGGTGATTACTCGGTAAACTTATACGAACATATTGATGCGTATGATGAAGCCGGAACAAGATCACTTTTTGATATGGCTGCTGTAGCCATTGTGAAAAATCCTTCGTGGGCTGAACGCAAAGAAATACCAGCACCGCTATTGGTGAATAACCAGTGGGTCGATCGACTAGATAACCCGCGGACGATCATACTCTGGGAGAATTTCAACAAAACAGAAATCATGAAAGATTTCTATGAAAGCATGCAAAACCACTAATCAGAAATTAGTACTCTTTTTTTTGATTGGTCAATACAAACATAAAAGCTCATAACATCAAAGCTATGTTCATCATCGAAAATTATGCACTTGCTGTAGTCTTTTGTTTCATCACCATGCTTTGTTGGGGTTCGTGGGCGAATACGCAAAAGCTGGCTGAATCGAGTTGGCGCTTTGAATTATTTTATTGGGATTATGTTATCGGCATTGTTCTGTTGTCACTCGTCTTTGGGTTAACACTCGGAAGTAACGGAACAGCAGGCCGAAGTTTTGTAGCAGACTTACAACAAGCCGATCTACAAAATTATGGTTTAGCTTTTTTGGGAGGTATCATTTTTAATCTGGCGAATATCCTAATCGTTGCTGCCATTGCAATTGCAGGCATGTCAGTAGCCTTTCCAGTAGGCATAGGGTTAGCCTTGGTATTAGGTGTTCTCATTAATTACTTTTCTGAACAACAGGGTAATCCGATTTTACTTTTTGTTGGTGTCAACATGATTACGGTAGCCATTATCCTTGATGCTATTGCCTATCGAAAATTATCAACACAAACTAATGCAACACCTGCCAAAGGATTGAAACTGGCAGTGGTTGGCGGTCTACTCATGTCGCTGTTCTACTTCTTTGTTCAACAATCTATGTCGCTAAATTTTACAAATCCCGTTGATGGGAAATTCACACCCTACTCAGCGGTATTTATTTTTTCGTTAGGTATTTTGATGAGTAATTTTATTTTCAACACTATCCTAATGAAAAAACCCGTTACCGGTACGCCCGTAACGTACTCCATGTATTTTAAAGGTAGACTAGCGTTACATCTGATGGGCGTACTCGGAGGTATAATCTGGTGCATCGGTATGTCGTTCAGTATTATTGCAGCGGAACAAGCAGGCCCTGCTATTTCTTACGGATTAGGTCAGGGGGCAACCATGGTGGCTTCACTTTGGGGAGTATTTATCTGGCGAGAATTTAAACATGCACCAAAAGGAACCAACCTACTTCTGGCTACCATGTTCGGTTTTTTCATAGCAGGCTTGTTATTGATTATCTATGCCGGACAATAATAGTGATGTGCATTGCTCCATCGATCCAAGGAAAATATTAGTCCGTTAATCATAAGCATCCATTTTAGAAAGACTACCAATTTTTGGTTTACGTTAGAGACTATTTTTTTTGAAATAATTCATTGGTGATGATATAATTCTTATCATTGAAGCCAACTGAATTTCAATGATTACTTTTTTCCTTTCCATTGTTGCCCTGCTCCTTGGCTACTTTCTATATTCAAAAGTTGCAGAGCGCATTTTTGTGATCGATCGAACCCGCCCGACACCAGCCCAACATATGGCCGATGGTGTAGATTTTATTCCGTTACCACTTTGGAAAATATTTCTGATTCAATTTTTAAATATTGCTGGCCTAGGCCCCATCTTCGGAGCAGTAGCCGGTGCCATGTGGGGACCTGTTGCTTTTTTATGGATTGTCTTGGGATCGGTATTTGCCGGAGGAGTGCATGATTTTTTTTCGGGTATGCTTTCGTTGCGAAACAACGGAAAAGGTATAGCCGAAATCAGCGGCATGTATATGGGCAATTCCGTAAAACAATTCATGCGTGGCTTCACGGTTATTTTAATGATTATTGTCGGGACTGTTTTTGTAGTAGGACCTGCTACAATTTTAAATAACTTAACAAACGACTGGGCAGGATCGCAGTTTTGGATATGGGTTATCTTTGCGTATTACATTATTGCTACTGTACTTCCCGTAGATAAAATCATTGGAAGAGTTTACCCCATCTTTGGCATAGCCTTATTGTTTATGGCATTTGGTCTAGCGGTACCGTTAGTTACTGGAACATTTACGATACCTGAGTTAAGTATTACTAGCTTTTCAAATCAACATTATTCACCCGAAAAATTTCCCATATTCCCCATGGTTTTTATTACCATAGCATGTGGTGCTATCTCTGGTTTTCATGCCACGCAATCACCTTTAATGGCTCGTTGCATGACAAACGAAAAACATGGCCGACCAATTTTTTATGGTACCATGATCACCGAAGGTATTGTTGCGCTTATTTGGGCAGCTATTGCTATGTCGTTTTATGGAAGCGTAGACACATTCAATTCCATTATGCAAGCCAATGGTGGTAACGCTGCGTTAATTGTAAATGAAATAGCGAATAGTGTATTAGGAAAAGTAGGTGGTTTACTAGCCTTGTTAGGTGTTGTGGCTGCGCCTCTTACTTCGGGAGATACCTCCTTTCGGAGCGCACGACTTATCATTGCCGATTTCCTTAACTATGCCCAAGCACCAATAAAAAATAGGTTACTCATTAGCTTACCCCTTTTTGCCATTGGAATTATTCTTACGCAAGTTGATTTCCAGGTAATATGGCGATACTTCGCCTGGACAAATCAAACACTTGCAGCTATCGTACTCTGGACGTGTACTGCCTACTTGGTTAAAGTACAAAAGGCTTATTGGATTACCTTTGTTCCAGCTGTGTTTATGACTGCTGTCGTAACCTGCTACTTTCTTATTGCTCCAGAAGGGTTGCAATTAACGAGAGACCTGGGGCTTATCATCGGATTAAGTATTACCGCGGGTGTTACGCTATTCGCCTTACTTCAATTTAACAGACAGCGTAAAGCATTACCGTTATAGAGTATTTCAAACTATTACATCTAAAAAGTAAACAAGCGGGGTAGGTAACTTTTAACACTCACACTATAGCTACAAAATAGAATTGGACAAATCGGATTTAATAATCCAATTCATCCAATTCCAAGGTATCCCTCGTGGGCTAAAAAATTAATTAGAAGTTTGATGTCGTCATTACTACTTCATTTCGAGGGTATTGAACATCAGAGTCATCTTCGGCTGTAATAAAAATACGCGTAGGTTTAAATGAAGATATAGTTTGAAATGTTGATTTCATACGTTTGGAAAACATACTTGATGAAGTTTTTATCTGACCAATGTTTCGGGTAAGATTATTATCGGTTTCCATCCAAACAATATACATTTCTCTAGATGGTTGTAACCGACTTGGATCTGCCAGATCGGTAAGATCAACTTTGATAACATAGTTCTTATTCCGATCTTTTGAAACACTTGCTGCTCCCTTTGCCCCCGGAACAACACTGGAATTTAAAAAAGTTGCCTTTTTAGAACATGCACCTAACGCTACAAGAAAAAAAAGTGATACTAACAGTGTAAGAGTAGTTTTGAAGTAGCCTTTTAAGAAATTGCGAATCATAGTAAGTTATTTAGTTATAGTAAGGAGAGAATAGTATTATTCAACAATTAACTGATTGATAAACGTACACTTGGTAAATAATACGTTTATACAGCACACTAGGGAATAACCGTGCCATCCTATAACCTTCGTTTAAATGTAATGGTATAAGGCAGCAAAAAGTAATTGGGAAGATTTATACCCACTATGCGTAGTTCATACTCTATTACTTAAACACAGCTTCACTTTAATTTGTAATTTGGACCTTATGAAAATCCCTGAGCTTTATGGAGTAATTCTCGTGGGTGGGCATAGTACCCGCATGGGTGAAGATAAAAGTTTGCTAACGTATCATGATAATCTTACACAGCGCGAATATGTATTTACCTTGCTTTCAAAATTTTGTAAAAATGTTTACACATCTTGTCGAGCTGATCAACAGATACCTGATATCTACAACCCTTTACCAGATACATTTCCCATTAACGGTCCATTAAATGGTATCCTCTCTGCATTTAAAAAGCATGCTGACAAAGCTTGGTTGGCAATAGCCATTGATATGCCTTATGTTAATGAAGATACGTTAACATTATTAGTTAATGAACGTGATATAAAAAAACAAGCCACCTGTTTTTATAACTCCGCAGAAAATTTTCCAGAACCATTATTAACTATATGGGAACCTGTTGCCTATGAGCACCTGTTAAAATTTGTTGATGAAGGAAATTTAAGTCCTCGAAATTTTTTAAAACAAGCTCCCATTAAAATGATCAATCCCCCGGATAGTTCCACATTAATTAATATTAACTATCCCACTAAGCAGTAAAAAAAGCAGACCAACTAAAGCATTAAGCCAAACTCTCGTAATGCTTTCGGTAAATTTTTTTGTTCGTGACCCGCACTACTTAATTTTATTAGTGCGAAACGTTGAAGATCGTAGAGATTTTCCCATTGGTGTACAGAAAGTTTAATAGATAAGTGAGTTAATCGTTGTTGAAGCACAGTTGGGATAACTGATTTTATCGACCAGGCAGGAATAGTATCAATTACTAATCGGGTTGCTTCGTTACCTGTTCGTTTTTTAATAATGCCTCGTAAGTAATTTTCATAAGCATCTACTTCATGCACTGTCTCGCAAGGTTGAGTAGCCAACATCTCCCGCTCTTCCACAGTCATTGAACTCCATTCGCTAAGCTTCAATTTTATTCCACAGGCATCCAACTTAAATCGTACAATCATCGGAATACACCGAACATTTTCTTCAACAAAATCGGCCTCGAAATTAAAATGTGTAATTGCTGTTGTTCGTGTTGTATTCATGTGTTACCAATTTAATTCTTTAGTAGCATCGCGACAAGCCAATCCATAGGCAGGAGAAGTGCATTGCATAACAACTTGGTTTACCTCATGCTCATTCACCACGTTACCAATTACAATTACAGCAGGCGAACCCATCTGTGCTTCGGCTACTTGATTTAGAATAGTTTGACAGTTACCCAAAACCATTTTTTGCTCGGCACACGTTGCGTTCTGAATAATGGCAATGGGTTCATAAACCGAACGGGCATTAGAAATCATATCTACAATAATCGCTAGTTGTTTCATACCCATTAAAACAATTATAGTAGCTGTTGATTTAGACGCCCAAATCAGATCATTGGAAACCCGACCGTTTGATAACGTGCCGGTAATCACCCAAAAGCTTTCGTTTACACCTCGTTTCGTTAAAGGAATTCCTGCACATGCTGGCGCAGCCAATGCACTCGATATACCCGGAATGACGGTAGCCTCAATACCACGCTGATGTACATACTCCAATTCTTCATGGCCTCGACCGAATACATATGGATCACCTCCTTTTAATCGCACAACACATCCGTACCGCATGGCATAAAATACCATTAACTGATTTATTTCTTGCTGATCAAATTCGGAATAGCCACTGCGCTTACCCACATAAACCAGCTTGCACGTTGGTGCTGCATAGAGTAGTAAGGCACGCGAAAGTAAGGCATCATATAAAATCACATCTGCCTGCTGTAGAACCTTCATGGCCTTAACTGAAATCAAATCAGGATCGCCAGGGCCTGCGCCAACAATCCAAACATGTGGTTTTACGCTTTCCATTTTCTAATCTTTAATTTACGTAATAATACGTATATAATATTTTGATATCAAAAATAAGTACGTAATATTACGTATTACATACTCTTGTTACTTAAAATAATTAAGAAATGAAGCGAATAATAGTCATCGGAAACGGCATGGTTGGCTTTAAGTTTTGCGAAAAACTACGTAAACAATCGGTTGAACATACACTTATTGTTTATGGTGAAGAGTCACGGCCAGCCTACGATCGCGTACACCTCAGTAGCTACTTTTCGGGCAAAACCGAAAACGATCTGCTACTTGCGCCCAAATCCTGGTATGTTGAGAACGGCATCACTCTTCACACCAGCGAGCTCGTAACCGAAATTAATCGCGAACAAAAAACCATCACCACCCATACCGGAAAAACAGATTCGTATGATTACCTGGTGTTGGCCACCGGCTCAAGCGCATTTGTTCCTACCATACAAGGTGTAGATCGCGATGGCGTATTTGTGTATCGCACCATTGACGACTTGAATCAGATAATTGACTACAGTAAAAAAATAAAAACAGCAGGTGTATTGGGAGGTGGGCTGTTGGGATTAGAAGCAGCAAAAGCTGTATTCGATTTAGGATTAAAAACACATGTAATCGAATTTGCCCCCCGCCTCATGCCCCGACAATTAGATGAGGCTGGGTCGGTTACACTGGAACACAAACTCCTTCAGTTAGGTATCTCCATACATACTAATAAAGCCACACAACAAATTACGGGTAACGGAAAACTCGAGGGGCTTAATTTTGCAGATGGCACTTTCTTAGCGCTTGATATGCTCGTTATCTCTGCCGGTATTAAACCACGCGATGAATTAGCTCAGCGCTGTGGCTTACTTGTTCACGCACGCGGAGGAATTGTTGTCGATAACTGCCTGAAAACATCAGATGAAAATATTTTTGCTATTGGTGAAGTAGCACTCCATAACGCAATGATTTATGGGTTGGTGGCACCCGGATATGAAATGGCCGATGTAGTAGTTCGGCAATTAATGAATGATTCTTCGAAGACCTTTGTGGGTTTTGATTTATCTACAAAGCTTAAATTAATTGGCACCGATGTAGGAAGTTTTGGTGATGCTTTTGGCGAAACACCGGGTAGTATTCCCATCACTTTTCAAGACAAGCACAACGGTGTCTATAAGCGCATTAACATTTCTCCCGATGGAAAATATCTAGTAGGTGGTATCTTGGTAGGCGATGCCAGTCAGTACGCGCTATTCCACCAAATGGTGATTAATAAAATGGTGTTACCAAACCAACCCGAAACGCTTATTTTGGGTTCGACAGCAACAGGTACTTCAGAAAATTCCGGCATTCATAACTTACCCGATACAGCACAAATTTGCGCATGCGAAAATGTAACCAAAGGCGATTTAATTTTTGAGGTCGCAAACAACGGGATAAAAACAATCGATGATCTCAAGAAAAAAACAAAAGCTTGCACGGGCTGTGGTGGGTGTACACCTATGGTTAATGACATTCTTACCCTAACATTGGAGTCCATTGGCCATGCTGTTAAAAAAACAGTATGCGAACATTTTGCCTATACCCGACAAGAGTTATACACCCTCATTCAGGTAAAAGGTATTAAAGACTTTAATACATTACTTGATTCGCATGGGCAAGGCGATGGTTGCGAAGTATGCAAACCTTTAGTGGCTTCGTTGTTGGCCAGCATCTGGAATGAGTTGATTGCTACACAAGCACCTATTCAAGATACCAACGATCGGTTTATGGCCAACATTCAGCGTGGTGGAACATACTCGGTAGTTCCGCGTATTGCAGGTGGTGAAATTACGCCAACCAAACTCATGGCTATTGCACGAATTGCTGACAAGTATTCGCTTTATACAAAAATAACCGGAGGCCAGCGGATTGATATGTTAGGTGCACGCATCGATCAGCTACCAGACATTTGGGAAGAATTAATTGCTGAAGGTTTTGAAAGCGGACAAGCCTATGGCAAATCACTGCGCACCATTAAAAGTTGTGTAGGCTCTACGTGGTGTAGGTATGGCGTGCAAGACTCCGTTTCTTTTGCCATTTATATTGAAGATCGCTATAAAGGATTACGCTCACCGCACAAATTAAAAGGTGCCGTGTCGGGATGTATTCGCGAATGCGCAGAAGCGCAATCAAAAGACTTTGGAATTATCGCCACCGAAAAAGGATGGAATCTGTATGTGTGTGGAAATGGTGGATCACGGCCACAACATGCTAAACTATTAGTTACCGATGTAAATACAGAAACCTGTGTAAAGCTTATTGATCGCTTCTTAATGTTCTATATTAAAACAGCCGATCCACTTACGCGTACTGCAACATGGCTTAACAAACTAACGGGCGGGCTAGCGTATCTCCATGATGTTATTGTAAACGATTCACTGGGTATTGGGCAAGATTTAGAAAATGAAATGGCCGAACTCATTTCGCGCTATCAGTGCGAATGGAAAAAAGTAGTGGAGACACCCGCATTACGTGCGCAGTTCAAACACTTTGTAAATACCGATGAGCCCGATTCAACACTCGATTTTGTAAACGTGCGCGGGCAAAAATCACCAGCCTGTTAATTCTCTTTTACTCATAATCTCATTTCTACACTATGGATCTCATTAACGAATTCAATTCATCTGTTTCAATCAACCATCAGGCAATCCAAGTTTGGTTCAAAGCCGCTCATGTTTCAGCTATTCCCGAGAATGGTGGAGCATGCGTAAAGTATGGTGATTTACAAATTGCCGTTTTTAATTTTACACGTAGAAACGAGTGGTATGCTTGCCAGAATTTATGCCCTCATAAAATGCAAATGGCACTTAGTCGTGGTATTATCGGATCGCACGAAGGTATTCCAAAGGTGGCTTGCCCGTTCCATAAAAAAACATTTTCGCTTCAAAACGGAGATTGCCTTAATGCTTCCGAAGAGAAAATCGCTGTTTTTCCCGTTAAGGTAGAGAACGATTTTGTGTACATCGGTTTTACGAAGTAGACATACCCCTGCTTCAAGTAAGTAAAGCCAATACGTAGGAATACCCTATTAGAACATTTTATTAGTAAAAATTACGTAATTTGCTACGTATATGAGCCCCCAAGCCAAAAGCGATGTACAACTTAGACTGAATCGATTTAGTCGGCTAGGAACCTGGTACATACTCGCACTTAGCGTAATAGCAGCCGTTTCCATCATCGGGCAAGTACTCATTCAAAGCCACTTAAAAAATCAGCTTAGCGATTCGCGCGTAGTAAACGTAGCGGGTAAACAACGTATGCTCAGTCAACGAATCACCAAAAGTGTATTACTCCTTCAGCATAATCACACACCTAAAAGTCGACTTTCGCTCAGTGAAAAACTACATACCTCCGTACACTTATGGAGTGTATCGCAACACGGTTTGCAACATGGCAACGACAGTCTGCATCTTCCTGGGAAAAATAGTGAAGCCATCATCAACCTTTTCGCACACGTAGAGAAACCCTTTCAGCGAATGCGAAGTAGTGCATTGCATATATTGGAGCAACTTGCTTACAACCCTACCCTCTCCGTAGATTCACTTCAACCTGCTATACAAGATATTTTAAAACATGAAGAAGACTTCTTAAAAGGAATGGAAGCCATTGTATTGCAATACGAAAACGAAGCTTACGAAAAAGTATCCAGACTTAGTCAGTTAGAGTACCTTATGTTGTTCATTTCCCTTTTCGTTATCGCGTTGGAAATCATCTTTATTTTCGGTCCAACAACGGTACATGTTAATAACGCCATGAATCAACTTATCGCCTCCGAAAAAAATGCGCAAAACTTAACCAAAGAAATCGGAGCGCTTTATACTTCATTAGAAAAATCGTACGAGCAAATTGCCATTGTTAATGAGCCAGTAGAAAACCCGCGCTTAATGGCAAAAGCGGATAAAGGTGGTAATGTAACCGCCATCTCCGATTCGTTTACCAACTTAACCGGCATAACGTATTTACATAACACAATGCGTTTGTGCGATCTCTTCCCCACTATAACAAATGCCGATGACTGGATGGATGAATTAGTAGATACGGTATCCGATGGAAAACAATGGCAAGGTGAACTTAATTTTACGCAACCCAACAATAAAATCTGTTGGTTAGAAATTTTTATTACCCCGGTATTCAACGAACATCAGGAAATTGAAGAACTCCTTATGTTAGGTGTTGATATTACTCCACGCAAAGATGCCGAGCTTGGCATGAACCGTAAAAACAGAGCGGAAATAGAAAAAAAAATAAATCAACAAAAATTCCGATCCGTACTTATTCTGGAAGGACAAGAAGAAGAACGCAAACGATTAGCGATGGATATTCATGATGGTATTGGGCAAATGCTTACCTCACTAAAGTATCAAATCGAATCGATTGATCTGAAGGAAACCGAAAAAGTAAAAACTAAAATTTATGAAATCGGGGAACTGATTAAAGAAGTAATTAAAGAGGTAAGAAGAGTTACCTTTAATTTAAAACCTACTGTGCTGGGCGATTACGGACTGCAAGCTGCCCTTAATGTTTTTATTCAAGAAATCGGTAAACTCACACATGTAAATCTCACCTATAAAACAGCTGGCGACATTGAGCGGCTTCCGCAAAAAGTAGAAAATAATATTTTCCGAATTATACAAGAAGCCATTAACAATGCTATTAAGTATGCAAAAGCAACAAGCATTGATATCGAACTAACACAAGCCGAGAACACATTGATCATTACCGTAACCGATCAAGGCGAAGGATTTGATGCGAAAATTGTTGAATCGCGCAGTATCAACATTGAATCAGGCCGAGGTTTTTTTAATATGTACGAACGAACAGCTTATATTAACGGGCAATTAGAAATAAAC
>CAYNKN010000085.1:0-8951 GCA_964397805.1 uncultured Chryseolinea sp.
AAATTACCCGCCATCACCAAGTTTCTGCTTCGCCAATTATTTTGACGCAAAAACGGATGCACGTTTTCAATGCTATTTAGGCCATGAGTACCATACCGTAAGTGACCTAACCAGATTTCTCCCGAGAAAGCAACATTGGCTTTAAGCCATTTTTCGTCACGGAATTTTTCTTTGCCTTGTTTTTGAGCCTTCAGGTATTTTTTGCTGATTTTTTTAAATAGGTGTGCCACGGGTTGTGGCTTTATGGAGCGGTAACGGCTAATGTAACGGAGCCCTGGCTCTACATCAATTTTTATATTCACTACCCCGGCTCCATCCTGCCCACGATTGTGCTGTTTTTCCATGAGAATGTACATCTTGTTCATGGCGTATGTGGGGCCATATTTTTCGATGTAGTACGATAGGGGTTTGCGCAGACGGATTAGGGCTATTCCGCACTCGTGAAGGATCTGGTCGCTCATTCGTTTTTGGTTAATTATGTAAGGTTAACCGTTCGTGTTTTAGTGGGATAGCTCTTTTCAGCATTGGCCTACTAAAATCCCGTACTATTAACCGACCATTAAGGCACAAAGGTAATTTTATTAATCCATCCCATCAACATGCCGGGCACGAAGAAGAGTGAGATCAGCAGGAAAACCAGCAGGAGTCCGAAAAGATTTTCGAAAACAACAGGCTTTTTTTCAGGTGCGGATGAACTTGTTTTTATAAATGCATAGTATGGTATCCGTAAGTAATAAAAGAGCGACACAACGGTGTTCAGTAATCCGAAGATTAAAAGCCACCCGACTATGGGTTTTTGGGTTAGCGCATACGACTCCCACAATGCAGAAAAAATAAATAGTTTTCCGGTAAAGCCCGCTGTTGGTGGTAAACCAGTTAATGCAACAAAACCAACCAAAAGTGCCAACGCAGGTACAATCATGTATTTGCCACTACCACTAAAAGAAGTTAGGGTAGTTAGTCCGAGTTGTTCGGCATACTGGAGGTAGTTAAAAATCAGAAAATTCATGAGCAGATAAATCGATGCATAAAAAAGCATGAACTGAATTCCTTGCGGAAGAAACGCAGTAATACCTATCAATAGAAAACCACTTTGCGCAATAGATGAATAGGCCATCATTCGTTTTGGACTGGTTTGGCGCAAGGCCGAAAAATTTCCGATGGTAAGTGATAGTATCGCAACACCGCCTGTAATCATTTGCCAATCGTAAGGTGATTGTCCAAAAAGATTAAGAGCCAAAATAAACTTCATGAATACACCCAGTCCGGCAAGTTTAGGGACTACTGAAAAAAAAGCTACTACTGGCATGGGTGCCGACTCATAAACATCGGGCGACCACGCATGCAATGGAGCTGTTGCAATTTTGTAAAGGAAACCAACGAGTGACATTATGCCTGCAATAAGAAACAAGGGAACAGGCTGCTGGATAAGCGATGAAAAAAATACTTCCGAAGAAAAATCCAATGTTCCGGTAAGTCCGTAAAGCAAGGAAAAACCATAAAGCATAACTGCGGAAGCCACTGATCCGAAAAGAAAATATTTAAGACTCCCCTCTGCACTTTTTTTGGTAAATGAAAATCCAGCCCATGCATATGCGCAAATAGACATGAGTTCCAGTGAAAGAAATACCATGATAAAGTGCGTACTCATTACCAACAAATGGGCACCTAATAAAATACCCAAGAGTAATGCATAATATTCTGCCAGATGAGCGTGCTGGTGCTGATTTCGCCAGGTCATAAAAACAGTCAGTAAGCCGCCAACCGTAAAGAGTATTTTAAAGTAGGAAGAAACCGTATCGCGTTGCAGCATGCCTGAGAAAAGACTAACGGATGCGCCAGGCGTAGATTGATCAGTGAGTTGAAAAACTAGCGCTACAAGTAAAAGAAGAAAACATTGTAGCGTAAAAAGTGATTTATTTTTTCGGATGAGCCCAGTAACTAATAGAACTACTATGCCGCATACCAGTAGTGCTTCGGGTACAATGGCAGAGAGGCTGTGTTTTATCGAATCAAGTTGTGCGGCTAACCCTGTCATGCTATTAGGGTGTAAGGATTAACGATTGCCCATGACTTAATACTGTCTCTATAAAATGCTGTGCAAAGGGATCAATAAATTGAATAAGGGTTTGTGGAAAAATACCAAAGAATAACGTAGCGAGTGACAATGGAAGGAGCATGAGGTATTCACGATGAGTTAAGTCGTGAAGAGCACTTTCTGAAATTTCTCCCTTCACATAAAACTCACCAAAGAACATGCGTTGAATCGTCCATAAATAATAAGCAGCACTTAATACCAAGCCAAGTGTAGCGATAATTGCCAAGCTTTCGTGTAAGATGCCATTGGTGGAAGCAGACTTAAAGGCTCCCAGAAACACCATGATTTCGGCAATGAATCCGGAAAAACCGGGTAGCCCCATGGAAGCAAAAAAACCGATGAGTACCATTCCGGTAAAGGCTTTCATTTTTGTAGATAGACCCGAATAGTTTGCAATGGTACGATCGTGCGTGCGGTCGTAAAGTACGCCCGCCAAAAGAAACAACATAGCCGAAATAACACCATGACTAACAAGCTGGTAGATGGCACCGTGAACACCTTCTTGCGTAAGTGAACTGAGACCCAACAACACAAAACCCATGTGCGATACCGATGAATAGGCAATAAGTCGTTTTAGGTCTTTACTGGCCATCGCGTTAAGCGCACCATAAATAATAGAGATTACTCCCATTAATCCGATGAACCACCCGAAATAAATAGCGGCTTCCGGAAAAATCGGAAAGGCAATTCGGAGTAATCCATAGGCGCCTATCTTTAACAACAGTGCAGCTAAAATAACAGATACCGGAGTAGGTGCCTCAACATGCGCATCGGGTAACCAGGTGTGTACAGGTACCATGGGTAATTTTATAGCGAAGCCGAAGAACAACAATAAGAAAGCCCAATGCCGCGCATTAAGAGGACCGATTAACTTAGTGCTATTTGGATCAAGTATAGTTTGTGAAATAAAGTTGGTGGGATCGGCCATGTGCAAGAGATTAAAACTATGCACTAGTTTTCCAACAGCCGTAGGATCGTTAACCGATACATACAGGCCAATCATGGCTATCAAAATAAAAATCGATCCCAACAACGTGTATAAAAAGAATTTTATGGAAGCATACTCTCTATTAATACCACCCCAAATAGCAATTAAGAAAAACATGGGCAGTAGCATGAATTCAAAGAAGAGGTAGAACAACAAAAAATCAAGTGCGGTAAAACTTCCGATTATGGCTCCATTAAGTATAAGTAACAAAATGAAATAACCTTTTGTGTTCTTGGTAATAGTCCATGATGAAATAGTTGCGATTAATAATACACCAACCGACAGTACAACTAAGGGTAAACTAAGGCCATCAACACCTACAATGTATTCTGCTTTAAGCATTCCCCATGCGCCTAGGTCTAAGGTAATCCATGGTTGCTGTTCTAGAAATTGGATTGTAGTTGATGGTTGAAAGCCTACGATGATGAAGGCGACAACGATAACTTGAAGAATATTAACAGCCAGTGCTACATACCGATAAAGCGTTGTTTGCTTACTAGGTAGTAGTAATGCCAAGAGTGCGGCAACTAGCGGTGTAAAAATTAATAGCGAGATAAGGTAAGGCTGCATGGAGTACATGTGTCTATGCTTTGGCTATCCGCTTCAAAGCAGCGCCCAAATTAGAAAAATAATAATTGACAAAACTGCCCAGAAAATATAAAGCTGAATTTTCCCTCCTTGAAATGATCGGGTAAACGAGCCTACACCTTGGGATAATACGGCCACACCATCAACGGTTCCATCAATAATATTTCTATCGAACCACGCAGTTAAGTGTGCTACCATTACCTGACCATACGCCAGACTATGAACAAAACCATCAATCCACTTTTTATCGAATGCAGTAGTAAGTTGGGTGAGTTGAAGTACAGGTTTTTCGATAAGTACAGTATACACCTGATTGAGATAGAAACCTTGCGCTAAAAGTGGAGTAATGAGTTGACGGTTACGTGTAGCATAGGCTACAGCGAGTGCAAATAAAACCCAACCTGCCGATAACCATGGTAAAAGTAAATGATGGGTAGAAGTATGCAGCGGTAAGGCATCCCAAAGCCAACCCGTATAGTCGAGTGGATTCCACGATACAATTATCCAGCACGATAAGGCTGCTAATATCACCAGCGGTATTTTAATGACACCCGGCAGTGAAGGAAGTGAAATACCCAATGTTGTTTTCTCTTCGCCCATAAACACATTCCAAAGTAGCCGAAAGGTATAGAGCATGGTAATAAATGATACTATTAGTGCCAAACCAAGTATACTCCATCTCCATGAAACAGCATCACCCTGCCATGCATACAATGCACTGAGTATAGCATCCTTGGATAGGAATCCGCTAAAAAATGGTAAACCTGCCAGCGCACTACCACTTAGTAAAAAGGTGTAAAAAATAAGTGGTGTTTTTTTTCTTAACCCACCCAGGTTGCGCACATCCGTTACATCAACATCTGAATGAAGTTGTTGTTGCACCTCATGTAGCGTATGAATAATAGCGCCTGCTCCTAAAAACAAACATGCTTTGAAAAAGGCATGCGTAACCAAATGAAACATTGCTGCGGCAGGCGAGCCAGCACCTAGTGCCATCATCATTAAGCCTAATTGCGAGATAGTAGAGTAGGCTAGAATTTTTTTCAAGTCAGTTTGCGCCAAAGCAGCAAATGCGCCTAGTGTTGCCGTTGTACAGCCCACTAGAAGAACAACATGTAGAGCCGGTATGGTAAACAGAAAATACGTACGCACTACTAAATATACTCCGGCAGCCACCATGGTAGCCGCATGAATAAGTGCTGAAACCGGAGTAGGACCTTCCATCGCATCGGGTAACCAAGTAAGCAATGGAAACTGAGCTGACTTACCAATTACGCCACAGAATATACATAATGCAGCAACTGTTTGCCATTCCGAGGATGTCTCTAACACAGTTAAACTAAACGTTCCGTGTGTAGTCCAGATTAACATGAGGCCAATTAAGAAACCAGCATCACCGATTCGGTTTATAACAAATGCTTTTTTGGCTGCGGCTGCGGCCGATGGTTTTGTTTGCCAATGTCCAATTAACCGATAGGAAGCAAAGCCTACCAGTTCCCAAAAAATAAAAATGAGTAATAAATTATCGGCTAGTACAATGCCAATCATAGCGAAAGTAAAAAAACCTAACATGGCCATGTATCGCTGTAACTGATTATCGTGTTTCATATAGCCAAGTGAATACACATGAACCAGAAACGAAATAAAGGTGACTAACACCAACATGAGCACTGATACGTTGGTAAGATATATACCTACTGTAAACTGAATGCTGCCTATAGAAAACCAAGGGAAATAAAAGTGTACAAGTGAATTGTTCCAACAAAAAATGAATACAGTTACTGCGGCTAGTGTACTGATCAATAAAAGCAACGTAGCAACCATACTACTGATGCGTACATACTTTTTAGTGATTAAATAAATTAACAAAGCCGCAAGAAGCGGTAAGACGATAGTCATTACCAGACTCGTTTGAAAAAATAAGGATGTGGTAAACGTTACCTCTCTCATCGGTCTTTTAATTCGTGTACTTCGTCAGGAATGGCTGTTTGATAATATTGGTAAACACGCAAAATAATCGCGAGCCCCACAGCCGCTTCGCATACAGCAACAACAATCACGAACAAGGCAAAGAGTTGACCATCGAGCGAATGCGGACGAAGTTGATTAAACGCAATAAGATTCAGGTTACTGGCATTAAGCATCAGCTCAATACCAAGCAGTACCATAATGGCATTACGCTTGGTAATTATAATGATTAACCCACCCGAAAACAGCAAGGCACTTAGCCATAAAAAAATTTCTATGGGGAACATTAGCGTGGGGTTGATTTGGTATGCGATGCAATAACAGCAGCACCTACTAATGCAAGTAATAATAACACACCGGCTACTTCAAAAGGTAGAACAAAATCACTCATTAACGCTATGCCTACTGTTTGCATCGGGGTGTATTGTGTTTCGGATGCTGGGTTGTTGTGCATCGGGAAGTTTACACCATTAAAAGCATAGACTAACAATCCAAAAAATAACAAACCAGTTGCAATGCCTGCGAAAGTATTACCATGATTTACCGTGAGTGGTTTCCCCCCCAGTTTGGTGGTGAGCATAACGCCAAAAAGAATGACCACTACAATACCACCAGCATACACTAAAATTTGTGTAACGGCCACAAACTCAGCAAAGGTCAACACATATAAACCCGCTAAAGACAGTAAACAGGTAATAAGTAGTAGTGCGCCATAAAAAACATTTCGAATAAATAGCAGTGCTACAACGGCAAACACAGCTATTAGAACAAAAAAATAAAATGCGATTAGAGGTATACTCATTCTTTTGGCGATGATGGACCTGCGGGTTTTATTTTCGGGCGAAATAGGGGTTTTGCTACTTTTGGTGTTTCCGCAGTAGTTGGTTGCACACTTAGCGGTTTAATAGGTGGCATACCTGCCTGTTTGTTTTTTTGGTGTTCCTCCCATAATTTCTTTTTGGCTTCAATATCAACATCATTCATTTCGGCAAAAGCAAAATGATGTTCGCGGATATCGGTTACACTAAAGTCATAAACTTTAGTCATGGTTAAACACTCTGTTGGGCAAACCGTAGTACACAAACCGCAGAAACAACACTTGCCCATATCAATGTCAAACTTGGCAGCATAGATTCGCTTTGGAGTACCATCCGAAGTTTTCCCAATCTCTTCAATTGCTTTTATGGGTTCGATTGTAATACAATCTACCGGACAAACTTTTGCGCACTTGTCGCAAACAATACAATCGTCTATTTCATTGTGTAAACGATAGCGACCAGTGTCTGGTATCGGTTGCATTTCATAGGGATATTCTATGGTAGCAATACCTTCTTCTCGATTGGTAAAGTAGGCTGGGTTTGTAATCGATACAATGGGTTGTGTTTTACGTGCCTTTAGTATATGACTAAACGTAATGCGCAGCCCACTCCATAGCGATTGAATGGAGTCGATTAAGGTATGCCAATACGTAGATGATTTGCCCATGTATTTTGAGTAACAAAAATAGAAGGGAAAAGATGTTGTAAGCGATTTGCAAACAATAATTCTACGAAAATTATTTGCTGGGTGTAGGCTAACTTCCCTTCGGTAGTGTAAAGTAGAAAGTGCTTCCGCTGCCTTCTTCGCTTTCTACCCAAATTTTTCCACCATTCTTCTCTACGAATTCTTTGCAGAGAATTAAACCAAGACCGGTACCTTTTTCGTTGGCAGTTCCTCGGGTTGTATAGGGAGCGGTTTTGTCGAAGAGTATGCTTAGCACATCTTCTTTCATACCTATGCCATTGTCTTTCACAGACACATGCCAGTCGCGATTTTTTTCGAAAGCCGAAATAACCACTTCGCCACCATCGTTCGTAAATTTAATGGCGTTTGTCATGAGGTTACGAATTACCAGATTGATAGTGTTTGAATCGCCAAAGCCAATTGCATCTAACGGTACTTCGTTCGTTAAAACAATGCTCTTGCCGTGTGTAGTGTTGAGGAGGTTAATATTTTCGTCAACGATATTTCTTAAATTAACTTTAGATGACTGCAGATTAAGTTTGTCCATTTGAAGGAGTGTCCAATCAAGCAGGTTATTCAGTAAAGTACGTGTGTGGTTAAATCGTGTTTTCAGCTCCGTGATATGTTTAGGAAGTTCCTCCTTGGTAACAGCACCTTTATCAAGTAAATCGAGTAATCCGGCTAATGCATTGATGGGCGAGCGCAAATCGTGCGAAATAATGGAGAAGAATTTATCTTTTACTTGATTGAGTCGTTCCAGTTCTTCGCTACGTTTCTCCATGTCGTCTTGATGTTGCAGCAGCAGTTTGTTTATTTGTCGTCTGCGTTGCCCACTGCGATAAACGGAAATCAACAGAATACCCGTTAGTGCCATAACAACCACTAAAATATTGCGAATGAGTTCTTGCCTTTTTATTTCATTTCGTTGAAAGGTTTGTAGCTGACTAAGTGCAGCGATTTGTGAATCGCGCGATTCGGTTTCAAAGCGTAATTGATCACGCAATAATTTGCCTTGCATTTCCTGACTAAACAACGTATCCTCTAACAGTTTATACCGCTTATAATACGATAGTGATTTTTTGTAGTCGCCTTTTAATTCCCAAATTTCAGCGAGTTGGGCGAAGCACTTTATCTCTAATACTTGGGCATTAAGTTGCTTGGCGGTTGCGAGAATTTGTTCCACTTTAGGAAGCGCATCATCATAACGTTCTTCCAAAATAAGCACGCGGGTGCGCCCTAATTCAACTTCGGCAATACCTAGTTTGTCGTTCGCAGTTCGATGCAGCGCATAGGCCGTATCATAATATGCGTACGCTTTCTCAAAGTCGTTTTTGAGTGTATAGATGGTAGCAATTTTAGCAATGGTTTTGGGTTCGAGTACCGTTATTTTTTGCTTTCGCGATTCTTTTCTGGATAGCATTAATACAATCAATGCTGAGTCAAGTTCATTCTTACGCAAGAGCACATCGCCAATCTCATCATAGGCATAAGGTATACCTTCCGTGTCTTTTTGTTGCTCACTCATTTTTTTAGAGAGCAGTAAATGATCCATCGCACGATCGTATTGACCCAACTCTTTGAATACGCGACCCACATTATGCAGCGCTACTAACATTCTAAAAGTATCGCGCGCGGCACTCGCTATGTGATGCGATTGCGTAAAGTAAAAAAAGGCATCATCGTATTCTCCCAAGTCGTAATAATCATTTCCGATATTGTTGTAGTTTCTGGAAATCAGAGAACTATCCAAAAGAGTAATGGAATTTTCCAACGAAAGATTGTTGTAATAAAGCGCATTACGGTGAT
>CAYNKN010000085.1:8961-10573 GCA_964397805.1 uncultured Chryseolinea sp.
CGGTGATCACCACTGGTAGAAAGAATATATGATTGATTTTGATACGCCAGCATTTTATAAAATGGGATATCTATTTTCTCGGCTAGTTCGAGTGCATCCTGCGCATATTTTTTGCTCTGCTCAAAATTTTTGTAGCGAAAAGCATCGGATAGCTGAAGTTGTGTTTTTATTCGTACAGTGTCGGGAAGACTTGTTCGTAAAACATTTTCTAAACTATCGGTCTTGCTTTGCGCCCAAGAAGTAGAGATAGCAACGACACTCAAAAGAAGGAAGGTATAAGTAAATTTTTTCACGCGATCACCCAAAAATTATTTTCCAAAATCCATTTAAAACAACAAGTACTAATGCCAGAGGCGTTAAAAACTTCCACGAAAGGTTCATCAGCTGATCAACCCGTAGCCTAGGGTAAGTCCAACGCACCCAAATTTGCAAGGCTACTAACAGTAACGATTTGCTTAACAACCAACCGATACCCCAAGCTGTAAAAGTCCACGATCCAGCAACACCACTTGTCCAGTCGGCTAACCGTAAAAAACCTATATTCGGTAATACGGTGTTCCAACTTCCAAAAAATAAAACTGCGCCTAATATACTGACTAATAGCATCATTCCATATTCGGCTAGCATGATAACAGCCCATCGGAACCCGGAGTACTCGGTTTGAAAACCAGCTACCAATTCTGATTCTGCTTCTGGTAAATCAAAAGGAGCTCGGTTACACTCGGCTAGTGAAGCAATAAAAAAGATCACCCAGGCTAAAAACAAGCCTGGCGATTGAATGACATTCCATGTTACAAATCCGCCAATTTGTGTGGTTTCAATCCCCCATGAGGGAATGTTAAAGAGGTATTTTTTATCGGGCGAAAAGATGCCTTGTTGAAATGAAATCTCTTGCAAGTCAAGTGTTTGGCTTGTCATACATACACACAATACGGCTAGGCCTAGAGGTACTTCATACGAAATGATTTGAGCTGCCGAACGCATCGTTCCTAACATACTATACTTATTATTGGAACTCCACCCGGCTATAACAATCCCGATAACATCAAGCGATACGAGGGCTAAAAGCAAAAATAGCGCTGATGAAACCGCAGCGCCCGACCATGAAGGTGCCAGAGGTAATACCGAGAAGCCGGCAAAGACAGAAACAAAAATAATGAGGGGTGCTACTTTAAATAAGGGAGCATCGGCCTTGGTAGGAACGATATCTTCTTTTTGAATAAGTTTTAATAAGTCGGCAACTGTTTGGCCGATACCGTAATAACCAACTTCCATAGGCCCCAGCCTGTCTTGAATGAAGGCTGCGATTTTACGCTCGGCATAAATGGCTACGATGGCGTAGGCAAGAATAAACGGTAATATAAAGACGAGTGTCGTCAAGGGTTTTTAGAATAGGCGGGTCAAGTTGATAAAATTATTCCGAACCCGAGGTTCTTTTTTGGTAAAAACGGTACGCATTCTCTGTATTTTATTTTTTGCATAAATATTCAATAAGATAGGTTATTAGTAAAACCGAGTTCAATTCCATAAAGCATGTTTTTCTAACAGCACCGTATCATGGAAGAACATGCGTGCTGCGTTTTCAAACGACTCGGTATAGTCCGAAACTAAA
>CAYNKN010000086.1:0-10520 GCA_964397805.1 uncultured Chryseolinea sp.
AGTCAAAATCTCCAGCCCTTGATTCTTGCCCCCAAAGAAGGGGTGTATGTACCCGAGTGTACACTACTACACCTAAAAAGCCCAATTCAGCAATGAGAAAGGTAGCCAGGGTAAGATTAACCAATAGTAAAGAAGTTAACGCCTATATCCCTGGTGAAGGTCATAATCTTCAAGAACACTCAATTGTGCTTATCCGAGGGGGTAGGGTAAAGGATTTACCGGGTGTAAGGTACCACATCATTAGAGGTGCGTTGGATACTGCAGGTGTTAATGGCCGTTTGCAAGCCAGATCTAAATATGGAGCTAAAAGACCAAAGGCTGGTGCTGCTGCCCCTGCTAAAGGCAAAAAATAATATCAGGTACTGAATTATGAGAAAATCAAAACCAAAAAAAAGATACTTACTTCCCGACCCAAAGTTCAACGATACATTGGTTACTAAATTCGTGAATTACATGATGGAAGATGGTAAGAAAAGTACAGCTTACAATATCTTTTATGATGCTGTAGCCTCTGTTGAAAAAAAGGCAGGTGAAAGTGGCATTGAATTGTGGAAAAAAGCACTTAATAACGTGATGCCTGCAGTAGAGGTAAAAAGCCGAAGAGTAGGTGGAGCCACATTCCAGGTGCCGGTAGAAATTCGTCCTGATAGAAAAATTAACCTTGGAATAAAATGGTTGATCCAGTACGCAAGAATGCGTGGTGAAAAAACCATGTCAGATAAACTTGCAGCAGAAATTTTAGCAGCATCTAAAGGTGAAGGGGCAGCCATTAAGAAGAAAGATGATACCCACCGTATGGCAGAGGCGAATAAAGCATTTTCACACTTCAGATTTTAATGGGCGAGATTCATGTCTAGAGATTTAAAATACACAAGAAATATTGGTATTGCCGCGCATATTGATGCCGGTAAAACAACAACAACAGAACGCATCCTTTATTACGCTGGCGTAAATCATAAAATTGGTGAGGTTCACGATGGTGCTGCTACCATGGACTGGATGGCGCAAGAGCAAGAACGTGGTATCACTATTACTTCTGCTGCCACAACCGTATTCTGGAAATACAGAAATAACGATTACCACGTAAACATTATCGATACGCCTGGTCACGTTGATTTTACTGTTGAGGTAAATAGATCGTTACGCGTTTTAGATGGTTTAGTGTTTTTATTTAGTGCGGTAGATGGTGTTGAACCTCAATCTGAAACTAACTGGCGCTTAGCTGACAATTATAAAGTGGCTCGTATCGGTTTCGTTAATAAAAT
Organism: uncultured Chryseolinea sp.; assembly: GCA_964397805.1. Taxonomy (GTDB): domain Bacteria; phylum Bacteroidota; class Bacteroidia; order Cytophagales; family Cyclobacteriaceae; genus Chryseolinea. Next base: position 1,266 of record CAYNKN010000086.1, read on the forward strand.
GGATCGTGCGGGTTCTGACTTTTTAGGTGTTTGTAAACAAGTAAAAGAAAAATTAGGAAGCAATGCCGTTGCGCTTCAGTTACCCATTGGTTCTGAAGACAACTTTAAAGGTGTTGTTGACTTAGTTAATAACCGCGGTATTATCTGGAATGAAGATGATAAAGGGATGACCTTTACGGAAGTTCCTATTCCTGCGGACATGGAAGAAGAGGCAAGAGAATACCGCGAAAAATTACTTGAAGCGGTTGCTGAATTTGATGAGTCGTTACTAGAGAAATTTTTTGAAGATCCGAATTCTATCTCCGAAGTAGAAATATTAACGGCATTGCGCAAGGCAACTATTGCCATGAAAATTGTGCCGATGGTATGTGGTTCTTCTTTTAAGAACAAGGGCGTTCAAACCATGTTGGATTATGTGATGGAACTTCTTCCGTCACCGATGGATAAGGATGTTATTATCGGAACAAATCCGGATACAGAACAAGAAGTTAGTATTAAGCCTGATGAGAAGGAGCCTTTCGCAGCTCTTGCTTTTAAAATCGCTACCGATCCTTTCGTAGGTAGGTTGTGTTTCGTACGAGCATACTCGGGTGTTCTTGAATCTGGTTCGTATGTATATAACACACGTTCAGAACAGAAAGAACGTATCTCACGTGTATTCCAAATGCACGCTAATAAGCAAAATCAAATCGAACGATTAGTAGCCGGTGATATCGGAGCGGTTGTTGGATTTAAGGATATTAAAACGGGTGATACGCTTTGTGATGAAAAACGCAAAGTAGTATTAGAATCAATGGTATTCCCTGAGCCTGTTATTGGTTACGCTATCGAGCCGAAAAAACAAGTTGATGTTGATAAGTTAGGGATGGCTATCGCCAAGTTGGTGGAAGAAGATCCAACGCTTCGTGTGCATACCGATCAGGAAACAGGCCAAACCATCCTTCGTGGTATGGGTGAGTTACACCTTGAAATTATTATCGATCGTTTAAAACGCGAATTTAAAGTAGAGATTAACCAAGGTGCGCCTCAGGTTGCTTACAAAGAATCGCTTACTAAGTCGGTTGAACACAAAGAAGTATACAAGAAACAAACAGGTGGTCGTGGTAAGTTTGCTGATATCGTTTTTGAAATCGGCCCACGCGATGATGATAAAGAAGGATTAGAGTTTGTGAACGACATCGTTGGTGGTGTTATTCCACGCGAATTTATTCAGCCTGTACAAAAAGGTTTTGAAAGTGCCATGGTTAATGGTCCATTGGCTGGCTACCCGATTGATTCAATGAAGGTTCGCTTGTTCCATGGTTCATACCATGATGTTGACTCTGACTCTTTATCATTTGAATTAGCTGCACGAATTGGCTTTAAAGAAGCTGCTTCTAAATGTGGCCCTCAAATACTCGAGCCGATTATGTCGGTTGAAGTATTAAGTCCAGATGAATACACGGGTTCGGTAACCGGTGACTTAAATAGAAGACGCGGTGTGATGAAAGGTATGGATAGTCGTGCCGGTGCACAGGTTATCAAAGCAGATGTTCCATTGAAAGAACTTTTTGGTTATGTAACCGATCTGCGTACCATTACTTCCGGACGTGCTTCTGCTTCGCTTACTTTCTCGCATTATGCTCCAGTTCCTAAGAACTTGGCCGATAAAGTAATTGAAGAAGTAAAAGGTGCTGCGCTAGCTAAATAATTTTATAACGTAGAGGATTTAGGCGATTTCCTTAAAACAGACTGTATGAACCAAAAAATCAGAATCAAATTGAAGTCCTACGACCACAACTTGGTCGACAAATCTTCTGAGAAGATTGTAAGGGCAGTAAAAGCTACCGGTGCCGTTGTTAGTGGCCCGATTCCTCTTCCTACGGAGAAGGAAAAGTTTACGGTACTTCGCTCACCACACGTTAACAAAAAGGCGCGTGAGCAGTTCCAATTGTGTACATACAAGCGTCTGGTAGATATCTACTCAAACAGCGCGAAAACTGTAGATGCGTTAATGAAACTTGAACTTCCAAGTGGAGTTGATGTAGAGATTAAAGTGTAGTTATACAGGTTCTTAAACTATAGATAGGCCATCTACTGAAAAGTAGATGGCTTTATTTTTTTTATAAAATGCTGGTAGTCTTCAGGGGTATCTAAGTCAATCGATCCTTCAGGAAAGTCTACAGTACGCACATCTGCAAAAAATTCTTTAATGAGTTTTCTGGCTCCGGCAAAATCATCCACTTTTAATAAGTCAGGAAAATATTTTTTATCGAATACAGCCGGTACTCCAGCGACTGATGCATAGTAAGACGCTACAATACATTTGCGAGACGCAACAAAATTATCAAGGAGTCTATTGAGGAGTTTCGTGGTTAGGTAAGGTTGATCGCATACCATAATCACCACAGCATCAAGTGAAGGTGTTTGTGTAAGAATTTTTTGAAGGCCGGCTTTCATGGAGCTACCCATTCCTTTCTTCCAATCTGTATGCGTTACGATTGATACGGGTAAATGCATGATCGCTTGATGATGAAGTTCGTACGCGTGACCTAACACAACCGTGGTCGATCGTACTTTTGATTCCATAGCTTGCATGGTAGTATAGCGCAGTAACGGCATGTTACCAATTGGCAGCAATTGCTTGGATGTGCCCATGCGCGATGATGAGCCAGCGGCCAGAATTAATGCATCAATAATCATTATGGTAAACAAAAAGCAATGTAAGTATCACCTGATTTTGTTCCCATCTTACCGCCACCACACGCAATAACAATGTATTGTTTATTGTGTAATGAATAAATGGCCGGTGTAGCATAACCACCAGCGGGTAAGTTATACTCCCATACTATGGCTCCGGTTACTTTATCGAAGGCACGAATTTTTTCATCCTGACTCGCAGCAATAAAGATTAGTCCTCCGGCAGTTACTACACTACCTCCATAATTTTCTGTTCCAGTTGGCGGAACACCTTTTTCTTTTAAAGCAGCAAATTCGCCCAGCGGCACTTGCCATAGTAGTTCCCCTTTATTCAAATCGATAGCATTAAGTGTTCCCCAAGGTGGCTCTACGGCTGGGTATCCTTCTGGGGTGAGAAAACGATTATAGCCTGTGTTTGAAAAAAGAATATCAGGGGCACGCTCAAAGTTTCCTTTCTTTTCACTCTCCGTGCGTTCATGCATATCTAAAACATACCGGGCAATGGCATCGCGATCTGTATCACTGATGTGCGCAAAGGCGGGCATTACACCTTTGCCAGCAAGTATGAATTTTTTCAGAGAGTCTTTATCGAATTTGTTATGCAAATTTTTTAACGATGGAAAAACGTGTCCATCCCCACCACGGTCAGCACCATGACATGTACCACAATGGGTTCGGTATAAAGATATTCCCACCCAAGCATCTTCTTTTAGTCGAACATCAACCATTTGAAGTATCCACGGCATTTCATTCGCATTTACATACATGATGTTGGTGGTGGGATCGAACGATGGTCCTCCCCACTCGGCACCTCCATCAAACCCGGGAAAGACAATTGTACCTTCCTTACTAGGCGGAATAAATTGGCGACCAGTACGTAGTCCGTTAAACTTTTCACTTACATAAGCATGAGCTTCTGGTGTTACTTGATTGATCATACTTTCAGTAAAAACTTGCCTAGAAAAAGGTGGTGGCTTTACCGGTATGGGTTGCGTTGGCCAAGCCTCTTCACCTTCTAAGTCTGATGCAGGAACAGGAATTTCTTCAATGGGAAATAAGGGTTCGCCTGTATCTCGATTGAATACATATACATATCCGCTTTTTGTTACCTGCGCAACGGCATCAATTTTTTTATTTTCATGAACAACATTCACTAAAATCGGAGCCGCGGGTAAATCACGATCCCATAAATCATGATGAATGATTTGATAGTGCCATTGTCTTTCTCCGGTCTCTGCATTTAAGGCTAATACTGAATTAGCATATAGATTGGAGCCTTTTCGATTGCCACCGTAAAAGTCAAAAGAAGGCGATCCGGTAGCAGCAAAAACTAACCCGCGTGTATGATCGACTGTCATTCCGCACCAGGCATTAACACCACCTACGCGCGTCCATGCATCTGATGGCCATGTCTCGTGGCCAGGCTCACTAGGATGTGGTATAGTATGAAATATCCATTCCAGTTTTCCGGTTTGTACATTAAAGGCACGCAAATAGCCGGGCGCTGCTATAGGACCTTCGTGCACACGGGAACCTAAAATGAGTAAGTTCTTAAATATTACACCAGGTGTTGTTGATAATACCATGAGCGATGCTGCACGATCGCCTAACCCTTCTTTTAAACTTACCCGGCCGTTGCTACCGAATGTTTCTATTTTTTTTCCGGTTCGGGCATCTAACGCATAAAGGTATTCGCCAAAAGAATAAAGTATTCGTTTGTCATCGCCATCTTCCCAATAGGTAACACCACGATTTACGCCTAAGCCATGATTTTTTTCACCAGGCTCAAACATCCAGATTTCTTTTCCAGAAGCTGCATCTACGGCAAAGGCCTTTAGCGTGGCGGAGGTTCCATAAAGTATACCATCTACCACAATGGGATTACATTGAATTTGGGTTCGGTTAGTAAGGGTATCGGCATCACCGGTATGGTACTGCCAGGCAATTTGAAGCTGGTTAACATTGTTTGCATTCACCTCTGTTAAACTGGAGTACTGAATGCCATCGGGTGTGCCACCCTTTACACGCCAGGAAGTATAGGTTTGATCAATTGATTTTGTGTTACACGCATAGAGTACACTAAGCAGCGTAAATAGTGGTAGAGAAAAATTTTTCACACGAGTTGGGTTGATAGAGAAAACTATAAAATTCTATTGTGGTAGATGCATGAGCATCCTGTACCTTAGGTTACTCCATGGGTTTGGCTGCGAGAAAATCTTTTTCAGAAATGGTGTTGTCTTCGGTACTATCCTCATCGACTGCTATTTTCCATACATTATTTTCTTTGCGTAAAATCACCCGAAATCTTCCGTATAGTGAAGTGGATTTTCCGATGTTATCTTTTAGGATATTAAGTTTGTAAATACCGGTTTCGAATGCATGTGTTTGTTGGTGGATACGTTCCGTGAAACGAAATTCAATGGATGCGTTAATGTTATAGTTTTTATTGAATTGATTTTCGCGTGCTATGTTTTTCTTGTAATCGGCAAACGTAAAGATTTGTTTTTGATCGCGTGGAATACGCACAACATCCTTGGTATGCAGCGCCATAAATTTCTCCGTATCAAATGATTGATAGGCCGTCATAAACGGTTTCCAGACCTGCATATTTATTTCTTGTTGTAAATGTTGAGCCTTGATGGTGGCCGGGAAAAGCAGAAGTAATAACAGTAATCGCATGACTTTATGGATAAAGTTTGTTTCGAAAAGTAATGTGCTTTTATGCATAGTCCATGTAAGAACAAGTCTGAACGAAGATAGCGATTAAACCAAAATTTAAGTACTGATTTTGACAAGATCAGAAACCGATCTATCCTAACGAAGAAGCCGTATCCGTTTCGTTTAAGTATACTTGCTTAAAAACCTGCTCGCCTTTTCCATCACGCTGATGAATGGGGCCATTTTTATACTTGAGAAATCCACCCGAGCGTCCTGAAAATTTACTTTGTATTTCGGCTATAATCGCCAACGCTATTTCATCGGGCGATTCAGCGCCAACATCGAGTCCGATAGGTGCATGGATGCGATGCAACAGAGCAGGTGTAAGGAGTACTCCTTCTTGCGTGAACTCCGCTATCATTTTATCGAAGCGTTTACGTGGCCCCAAAATGCCAATGTAGGGTGTTTCTGTATGAATTATTTTTCGGAGCACATCGCGATCGTAGGTATAATTATGCGACATTAACACGCAGGCCGTGTAGGGTGTAATATTAAAATCGCGATCAATAAATTCGCGTTGGCAAAGTGAAAGCTTGTCGGCAGAAGGAAAAAATAATGGAGCAATGTGCGCGACACACTCATCGGTTACCGTTACCTCCCATCCCAATGCCTTTGCCAGTTGACTTACCGGGCGTGCATCAAAGCCACCTCCAAATAAAATAAGCGAAACTGTGGGTTGAATAAGTTCAACGAATACTTCAATTTCCAATTTATCAATGCGGTATTTTTTAACTTCTGATCGCCTCATGTTGAAAGCATGATGAAGATCTTTTTGAAGTAGATGTTGTACACCTGCATCATCGATGGAGCTGACTATTTCTTTAGTAGAACTTAGTAGTAATTTTTTACCAACATATTCAGGTTGCGAACTTGTAAAAATAGTTCCTAACGTAACCGGTTCAGGCTGTTGAATAATCTGTTCAAAAAGTGATATGGGGTTATTGGATTCGGTTAGTACAATGGGTTCTATCAATACGTCAATTACTCCATTACATCCTAAACCAATCCCTAGATTTTGATTACTTTCTTCGCGTGTATCATACGTAACTATAAGGGGTGTTTTGGCTTGCATAACATGGCGCGCTTTACGAAGCGCATCGCCCTCTAGACAGCCACCGCTAATAGAACCTACCCATTTACCATCATCGGTAATTAACATGCGTGCACCTGGGCTGCGATACGAAGAGCCATGAACACGTACCACAGTTGCCATGGCAGCCTGTCGCTGTGTAAGATCTGTTTTTTGGTATGCAGCTACAATTGCTTTGATGTCTTTCATAGTGGTGGCAACTTTAGTTACACATGGCCGGGTAGTAGTACTGCTTATTAATTAATAAGCTTGGTAGTTTTTTGAAACTATTTTTAATGCAGGTTGAATTTCAGCAGGTGTTATGGCAGCGCCTTTATTGCCCCATGAATTTCGAATGTAGTTGATGACATCGGCAACTTCTTCATCGCTTAATGTAAAGCCTGTCATCTCGCCATCATACGCAACACCATTTATTGTCATTGGTCCACGCACACCAAGTAATACTACTTTTACTAATCGGGCTTTGTCATTGAGGTAGTCGGTTTTCGCTAGCGGAGGGAAAACACCCTCTAGCCCTTCGCCTTGTTCCATGTGACACGACATACATTGTGTAGCATAAATTCCTTTTCCGCGTTCTATACTATCCTTCAAATTAAATTTTTGCTGAAAGGATATCAAGACAAAACACATAGCTGTAGCAAGGGTAAAGAGGTAGTATTTTTTCATGGGGTAATAAATGGATTAAGTAATGGTAGAAATAGCATTTGGCTTATTAATTCGAATGATTTGTACGCTTGGAAGCGTGCTCTCTCTCTTCTAATACCTATAAAATTACAAAATACCTCCGAAAGCATTTTAGGCATAAAACGACCCAAATTGGTTAATTATGCCAGTGCAGTATTAAGTATACAAGTGGCTATTTTTTTATGCTGAAAAATATATTTGGCTATTTCTACAAGCTTTTTTAAACACATTCTACTCATTTTTGGTTGTAAGGATATGGTTGTTCTAATTTGGATATCTATTCTCGCATCGTTTCCGACCCCATCTACCTATCAAACCGATAAGCTGGTTATTACCATAGAAAAAATTGAAGAGCAAAAAGGCAGCTTACGGGTTGGAATTTTTGCTTCTGAAAAGGATTATCTTAAGAAACCGATGGTGGGTAAGGTAGTTAAAGTAACTGGTGAATCAGTAAAGGTTGAATTTAGTGGATTAAAACCCGGCACGTATGCACTTAGTGTTGTTCATGATGTGAATGACAATGGAAAATTGGATACGAATATTTTAGGTGTACCCACTGAAGGCTTAGGATTTTCTAATAACATAAGCTGGACGTTTAAGCCTCCATCTTTTGAGAAATCAAGCTTCCAACTTCCAGCAATAACATCGCTTACTGTGGCGATGAAGTATTAGCGCGATTTAATTTCATTGAGTAACTGCCGACAGCGGTCTTTACGTTGGCTATCGTCAGGCTCTTTATTAGGTAAGCTAAGCGCATGTTCTAAAAGGGTACGCGCTTTTTTATAGTCGTGTTTAAAAGCATAGACAGAAGCTTCTCCAAATAAATAGAGAATGGTATTGGGTTCTAAGGCACTGGCTTTTTGAAAATATTTTTGAGCGGCATCAATCGAAATACCTTCCGGTAGTCCACCAAAAAAAACTTTACACGCTAACTGCTCATACCAACTTAATTTAGCTAACTCATAATGCCACTTACCTAAAACAAAGTAGGCACCGGCAAAAGTAGAATCTATCTTTAGTATCGTTTCTGCTTCGTATCGAATTACTTTGGCATCGTTTAGTTTTTCTCGCGGACTAGCCGCAATCTCCGACAACAACCCCATAGCAACAATATGCGCTAATCGAGCCTCTGGACTATCGCCATTAAGTTCAATAGACTTGGCCGCATAGGCTTTCGCCTGAATGAAATAATTTTTTTTCTTTTCTACATCGTCTTTCATCCGACCACCAATGTTTGAAAGCATCCGACTGGCATGGTGTAACGCTTGTGCGTGATTAGGATTTGCTTTTAATACTAGCTCATATTTTTCAAGGGCAGCTTCTACTTTAAAGGCTTTCTCGAGCTTTAACCCTTCTTCAAAATGAGTTTGTGTAGATTGCCCGAATGCTGATTCGGAAAAGCAGGTTAATATGCTCATGCAGCATAAAGCTATAAAGTGGTAAGGAAAGTATGTATGCTGGTTGTCCATTGTTGCTAACGTAGTGTAAGTATACTGAAAATTTTGCGCGGTGAAACAACGATGTTCGAAGAACGGTTTAAAAGCGCTTTTAGTGTGTGGTTTACCTATTGCTTTTCCTGACAAGATTTTAAAGTGGTTGAAACATATTGCACTTCGATAAGCCCTTGCTCATGCGACCAGGTGTTATAGATGTAGGTAGCAATTTCAGCTACCTCTAAATCGCTCAATGTAGAGATGCCCGCCATAGGCTGGTGGTATTCTATTCCATTTACAGTAATAGATTCTTTGATACCATACTTCATCAGGCAAATTACTTCGTCTAAATTGGTATCCATAAAATCAGATTTATCTAATGGCGGATAGACACGCCCCAGACCCGATCCGTTTAGCTGATGGCAATTGCTGCAATATTGATTATACAACTGCTGCCCTTGAATATAGTATTGTTGAAATTTAATGGATGATGATTGGTTTGATGTACTTGGCGATGAACACGCTGTAACTGCCATCAAGCTAATAATGCCTAAAGAAATACCTACACTTCGATACGGACGAAGTAAGAATGAAAAAGAAGAACGTTTACTTCTCATCTTCTTTTTTTAACCTTTCAATATCCATGAGCAA
>CAYNKN010000087.1:0-797 GCA_964397805.1 uncultured Chryseolinea sp.
ATAGTTTTTTTTCTATCATAGTCTAAACATGGAGCGACTATCTACAGGTTATGGGTTATAGCAAGATATGTTGTATGAAATTTTTTAAATAATTTTTTTTTATGAAAAAGCAAACGCTAATTTTTTTATTCTCCACGATCCTCAGTGTGAGTTCCTTTTCACAAATTATTTTTGAGAGGGGTTATTTTATAAATGACCTTGACCAAAAAACTGAATGTTTAATTAAGAACGTAGATTGGAAGAACAATCCAAAAGAGTTTTACTATACGCTATTTAATGACACAACAATCCAAAAAATTTCTATTGAAAGTGTAAAAGAATTTGGGATCAATGATATCTCTAAATATATCAGAGCTAAAGTTAATATCGATAGATCTAGTGAACTTATAGACAGATTGAGTTCCCATAGAAGCCCCAACTATATAGAAGAACAATTATTTCTTAAAGTTCTTATTGAAGGTAAGGCTTCATTATTTCTATACGAGGATGGTAACTTAACTCGGTTCTTCTACAACGTGAATGACTCTACTATAAAACAATTGGTATACAAGCGTTATTTAGTTGGAAATGGCATAGCAGAGAATAATAATTTCAGGCAACAGCTTTTTAATGACTTAAGATGTGAAGCTATAAGTGTGAATGAATTTGAGCGTCTAAATTATACAAAAAGAGACCTTGAACTATTATTCATTAAGTACAATAAAAATTTAGAAGCCAACTTTATCAACTATAATTCAACACAAAGGAAGGACTTATTTAATTTAACACTTAGACCAATGAAGTACCCCATCTTTTAT
>CAYNKN010000087.1:807-5095 GCA_964397805.1 uncultured Chryseolinea sp.
AGTAGCTTAGAAATGAGAAATACCAGTTCGGGTTTTTGGAATACTAATTTTGGTCGAAGTATTGGAAGTCGGTTTGGGATTGAGAATGAGTTTATTTTGCCTTTTAATAAAAATAAATGGAGTATAATAATAGAGCCTTCATTTCATTTTTTTGAAACAAAAAGAACAGACGAAAGAAACTATGTGTCTGGCGGGCTACTGATCTCAAAGGTTAACTATAAATCAATTGAATTGCCTGTAGGACTTAGGCATTATTTTTATTTAAATACTGACTCAAAAATCTTTGTAAATGTTTCTTACGTGCTGGATTTTGCTAAAAATTCGTCTATTGAATTTTTAAGAAATGACGGGTCTATAATCTATGAATTGGATATTAAATCGAGAAGAAATCTTGCTTTTGGAGCAGGGTATAAGTTTAAGGATAGGTATGGGTTAGAACTACGGTATCAGACAAATCGTGAAGTTCTTAGTGATTACGTATACTGGATTTCGGATTATAATACCTTATCTATAATAGTAGGATACTCTCTTTTTTGAATACCCAGATTTAAACGTAAAAATCGCACGATTTCAAGAGTAGGTTTGCTATCTTGAAAAAGATCAAACGCTCATACCATGTCGCCTTATGTTGCAGAATTTATCGGCACCCTACTCCTCATTTTATTGGGGAATGGTGTAGTAGCCGGTTCGGTTTTAAAAGGAACTAAATCAGAAAATGCAGGTTGGCTCACCATTGTAATCGGGTGGGGGTTAGGTGTAACACTAGCCATTTATGCTATTGGTAGCATTAGCGGTGCGCACATTAATCCTGCCGTTACCATTGCACTATGGATTGCCGGTGATTTCCCCTCTGCACACGTTGTGGGTTACATTGTTTCTCAGGTGTTGGGTGCATTTACGGGTGCTGTTTTAGTATGGCTTCATTATTTACCACATTGGTCGCGCACGAATAACGCGACTACAAAACAGGCAGCTTTTTGCACTGCTCCAGCCATCCGATCATTACCTGCTAATTTACTTTGTGAAATTATCGGTACCATGGTACTGGTATTGGCCTTATTGTTTATTGGAGCGAATGAATTTGCTGCGGGTATCAATCCATTAATTATCGGTTTGCTAATTATTTCCATCGGGTTAAGCTTAGGAGGTACCACTGGTTTTGCTATTAATCCTGCGCGCGATTTAGGACCTCGAATTGCGCACTTTTTATTACCTATTCCCGGCAAAGGTTCTTCCGACTGGTCATATAGTTGGGTTCCTATTGTTGGGCCATTTATTGGAGGAAGCTTGGGAGTTTTGTTGTTCAAGTCATTATTTATCTAGTAAATGAAACTAATCGGGACTATAGTCAACAGTATGATAATCTGTGAGCGAATTCCATGTGACCTCTACAAAACAATTATTAACACATGAAAAAGTATATCATTGCCTTAGATCAGGGCACTACGAGTTCGCGCGCTGTGCTGTTTACTGAGCAGGGTGATATCCAAGCTATTGTACAGCAAGAGTTCCGACAAATTTTTCCGCAGCCCGGTTGGGTAGAACACGATCCACACGAAATCTTATCATCACAACGTACCGTTCTCGAACGCCTTATTCAGGAAAATAAAATTGATGCTACGGCCATTGCCGCCATCGGTATTACGAATCAACGCGAGACTACTGTTGTATGGAATCGTAAAACAGGTGAACCAATTTACAACGCTATTGTGTGGCAAGACAAACGAACGGCACCTATCTGCGAAGAATTAAAAGCGAGTGGACTTGAAGCTTATGTGAGAGAACAAACCGGCTTAGTAATCGATTCGTATTTCTCAGGCACTAAAATTAAATGGATATTGGATACCGTGCCGGATGCACGCGCAAAAGCAGAACAAGGTGAGCTCGCTTTTGGTACCATTGATACGTGGTTAATTTATAACCTAACCAATAAACAAGTATATGTTACTGATTACTCCAATGCTTCGCGTACCATGTTGTTTAATATTAGAACACTGGCGTGGGATACCAAGCTTATGCAGGCATTAAATATTCCTGAAAGTATGTTACCCAAAGTATTTCCTTGTGCGCATCTATTTGGACATTGGAATTATCAAGGGGTTGATATACCCATTGCTGGTGTGGCGGGCGATCAACAAGCTGCCTTATTCGGACAGGCATGTTTTGAACCCGGAATGGCCAAAAATACCTACGGCACCGGCTGCTTCATGTTAATGAATACAGGTACTGAAATTCAGTTATCAAAAAACGGATTGCTTACTACTATTGCTTGGGGTTTGGACGGAAAGGTAGAGTATGCATTAGAGGGAAGTGTGTTTATTGCAGGTGCTGCGGTGCAATGGTTACGCGATAGTATGCACATGATTGATCAATCAAAAGACTCCGAATATTTTGCTACCAAAGCATTGGGCTCAAACGAAGTTTATGTAGTGCCAGCGTTTGCCGGATTGGGCGCACCCTATTGGGATATGTATGCGCGCGGTGCCATTTTTGGATTGACTCGTGATACAGGCAAAGATCATATCATAAAAGCAACACTCGAATCATTGGCTTATCAAACCAAAGATGTATTAAAGGCTATGCAGCAAGACGCAGGATTGACCTTAGCTTTACTGAAGGTAGATGGAGGTGCTTGCGCTAATAATATGCTCATGCAATTTCAAGCCGATATACTTGGTACAGAAGTAGAACGTCCGCAAGTCATTGAATCAACAGCGCAAGGTGCAGCATATCTCGCGGGCATTCAGGTAGGATTATGGAAAAAGGAAGACATTATTCAGAATAGAAAAATTGAAAAGCGGTTTACACCTAAAATGGATGAGCCCACCCGTAACAAATTGTACAGTGGTTGGTTAAAAGCTATTGAACGAACAAAAGGATGGGTCGATTGAATCGCTCTCTGAATTTCGATTTCATATTATTGACCAGATTATCTGGTACACTTTCATGGCAAAATTCCCGCTACTATGCCTGATCAAAAAGAATTCTCAGTTCATCAACGTAAACAAATCCGCGAACGACTAGCTACTACGTCATACGACTTGGTGGTAATTGGTGGCGGAATTACTGGAGCGGGTATAGCATTAGATGCAGCTTCACGCGGATTAAAAACGGCACTTGTAGAGATGCATGATTTTGCATTTGGTACCAGTAGCCGATCAACAAAACTAATTCATGGTGGTTTGCGCTACCTTAAACAGCTAGAGTTTGGTTTAGTAAAAGAGGTAGGTAGCGAACGTGCTATCGTGCATAAGCTGGCACCACATTTAGTCATTCCTGAGAAGATGTTGTTGCCATTATCAGAAAAAAAAGGATTGGGATATTGGCTTACCTCTGTTGGCTTAAAAATTTACGATTGGTTGGCAGGTGTAAAACCAGAAGATAAGCGAAGAATGTTAACGCGCAGTCAAACATTGCAGCAAGAGCCATTACTTAAACCAGATGATGTAAAAGGAGGCGCGCTTTACGCTGAATACCGAACGGATGATGCCCGCCTAACCATGGAAATTATTAAAGCCGCTGTTCAGTTTGGAGCCGATGTGTTGAGTTATGCGCAGGTACACGATTTTGAATATGATAATCACCAGCTAACTGGAGTAAAAGTTACCGATCGATTAACTCAAACAGAGTTTTCGATTGTGGCTACTTCGGTAGTAAGTGCCACTGGGCCATGGGTAGATGATCTTCGCACAATTAACCATTCTAAAAAAGGAAAACGTCTCCACCTAACGAAGGGGGTACACGTTGTAGTTGCGCATGAAAAATTACCTGTACAGCAGGCCATTTATTTTAATGTAGATGATGGCCGAATGATTTTTGCTATTCCGCGAGGAAGAACTACCTACATCGGTACTACAGATACAACCTACAATGGTGACAAAGAGCAGGTACTCACATCACACGATGACGCAACCTACTTACTACACGCTGTCAATACTACCTTTCCGACAGTTAATCTTACGATGGCTGATATTGAATCGAGTTGGGCCGGGTTACGCCCTTTAATTCATGAAGATGGGAAATCAACTTCGGAGCTTTCGCGAAAGGATGAAATTTTTGAATCGCCCTCAGGATTAATTTCTATTGCCGGTGGAAAATTAACCGGTTATCGAAAAATGGCCGAGCGTGTTGTGAACTTGGTAATCAAAAAACAAGGATCAGTAAAAAAACTAAAGACTTGCTTTACACAACACATCGCGTTAGCAGGAGGAAAATTTACGGGTGATAAGGCAGTAAATGAATTCACTGCACAGATCACAAAGCAGCTTCAAGGTTATGAACTCGCTCC
>CAYNKN010000087.1:5105-10509 GCA_964397805.1 uncultured Chryseolinea sp.
AACAGCGCGCTACTTAGTCGAAAATTATGGAGCGCAAGTACAAGGTATTATTGACGAACTAAATACAGATACCAATACACCTACTGATTTAGCGTTGTTGCAAGCCGAGTGGCGATATACGGTTAAGTACGAAATGGTCACATCATTATCCGATTTTTTTGTTCGGAGAACCGGTTTACTATACTTCAATGTTCACCGAGCCAAACGATGGATGGATGCTATGGCAAACGTGTATCAAACTGAGTTTGGAATAACAAATGACAAACTGTTGAAGGAGAAGCAATCGCTTGAATTACTCATCACTTCGCTTCAAACTTTTTCTAAGTAACTAAAAGTGAAGATTTTTAAAGCCAATTAGCGCTTTTTTAAATCACTTAAAATGTGTGCATTGGTAGGGGGTTTTTCCACCAAGACTGCTAAATTACCCAACAAATAAAATACCTCCCCTATGGGAAAAAAATCAAAGCTTAGCGTTGGACCGGATAGCCTGTGGGGCATCGATATGGGCGGAACAAAAATAGAAGGAGTCATCTTAAAATCGGCCAATGATCCAGTAATACTTTTTCGTGATCGCGTACCTACGGAGGCTGATCAAGGCTACGAACATATTTTAGGACAAGTAAAAAAAATGGTTGATGCCATGAGCCAAGCTGCTGGAGTTAAACCGCAGCGCATTGGTTTTGCTACACCCGGCACACTCGATCCGAAACGCGGTGTAATGAAAAATTGCAATACCGTGGCCATGAACGGTAAACCGATGAAAGCGGATTTAGAGAAACTTCTCAAAACATCTATTGAAATGGCAAATGATGCCGACTGTTTTGCATTAGCAGAAGCTCGCTTTGGTGTGGTGAAAGAAAAGTACCCAGAAGCACGCGTTGTATTTGGAGTAATCATGGGAACCGGGGTAGGTGGCGGATTGGTCATTGATGGAAAAGCGATTGTCGGATTGCAAGGTATCGCGGGCGAGTGGGGGCATAATTTTTTAGATGAGTTAGGTGGATTGTGTTACTGCGGAAAAACAGGCTGTGTTGAAAATGTTATTTCAGGGCCAGCTTTAGAAAAATATTATTTTAAAGAAACAGGTAATCGGAAACCACTAAAAGACATAGTAGCGCTGGCAGAATCGAAAGTAGATCCGACCGCCCAAAAAACGATGATTCGGTTAGTTGATTTTTTTGGTAAAGCACTAAGCGTAATTATTAACATTCTTGATCCCGATGTAATTGTTATCGGTGGGGGTGTGGGTAACATTGATCTACTGTATGACCGCGGACGCGATGCCGTTCGTAACTATGTTTTTAACGATCGACTGGATACACCCATAGTGAAGCCTTCTTTAGGCGACAGTGCCGGAGTTATAGGCGCAGCCTTTTTGTTAACGTACTAACATCTACTCTTTAATTTGTACATGTATTAGCTGATCCCTAAACAAATAATTATCATGAAACGTATTGCAGTGCTTGGCCCCATACCGCGCGATCACATTGTAACGCACCAAGGCGATCTTATTCAAAAGTGGGGATGCGTAACGCATCCGGTTATTGCTTTATCGGTATTGGCCGGAGATGATATTGAAATCTTTCCGGTTACTCATCTTCGGCAGGTTGACATGGATAATGTGCGCGAAGTATTTGAAGGATACAAAGGTATTAACCTGAAGGGAATTACATCAAAAAATGATCAAGGCGATGTTATCAGTTTGAAATTTTTAGATGTCAACAATCGCTATGAACGGCAAACGGGTTTTATGGATGCCATTTTACCGAATGATGTGAAGGGTGTACTTCAATGCGATGTATTTATTTTTATTCCCATTAGTGATTATGAAATCTCTTTAGATACCCTGCGCTTTTTAAAAGAAAAGAGTAAAGGTATTATTATTTTTGATGCACATGGTCCTACCACAGCCTGCTTATTTAATGGTGAACGACATCGTAAGTTTTGGATCGATCGCGATCAGTGGTTACCCTACATTGATGTGCTGAAAATGAATCTGGAAGAAGCCAACGCTTCACGG
Source organism: uncultured Chryseolinea sp. (assembly GCA_964397805.1). GTDB lineage: Bacteria > Bacteroidota > Bacteroidia > Cytophagales > Cyclobacteriaceae > Chryseolinea. Next base: position 7,126 of record CAYNKN010000087.1, read on the forward strand.
TTTAAAAAAGAATATGAAAGTCGTGACGAAGAAGAATCTGCCGAACCCGATCGGGATGAACTTCGAAAATTTGCCAAACACTGTCTGAGTATGGGCGTAAAATGTGTTTACATCACGGTGGATTCGCGCGGCTGCCTGACATACTTTAGAGAGAAGGGTAAGTTTATTGAAGAAATGGTGCCTGCGGTTAAAGTAGATAAAGTAATTGATACAACTGGCTGTGGCGACTCGTTTGCCGGGGGCGTGGGTTACGGATTATTACAAAACCCAACGGATTATATTGGCGCTGCACAGTATGGTAACACATTAGGAGCTTTACGAACACAAGGAAAAACATTTGCTGTATTTAAGTCGCTCGAAGAGACTAATAAAATCATTCGCGAAACGTATTTTTAGCACCTTAAAAATGGTATCAATCACCGCTAAGTAGCGACACACTTTAATTTTAAAAACTTTGATTAACGCTTGTATTTTTGATTTAGACGGAGTAATTGTAGACACCGCACACTACCACTTTTTAGCGTGGCAGCGGTTAGCAAACGAACTGGGTTTTGATTTAACCCTTCAGGATAATGAACGATTAAAAGGTGTGAGTAGAATGCATTCGCTCGAGATTGTTTTATCCATTGGAGGTATCTCCCTAAGTGAATATGAGAAGGAAAAGCTAGCGCACAAAAAAAATACTTGGTTTGTTGATTTTATAGAGCGGATGTCAGCAGATGAAATTTTTCCTGGTGTAAAACAACTTATTCAACGCATGCGTGAAAGCGGAATGAAAGTAGCGTTGGCTTCGAGTAGTAAAAATGCTTTAACAGTAATACAACTTTTACATATTAAAACTTATTTTGATGCAGTGGTAGATGGCAACATGATTACCAACTCAAAACCACATCCGGAAATTTTTTTGTTAGCTGCTGCCAAATTAGGTGTTCAACCCAATACGTGTTTAGTATTTGAAGATGCTGAAGCTGGCGTTGAAGCTGCGCTAGCCGCAGGTATGAAATGTATTGGCGTAGGATCTGTTGAACAATTAGGTAAAGCTGATCGAGTTATCGCTACTACAGGAGATTTTGAATTGGCTACTTTAGATAAATTTAATTGAGTGTTAAACGAAGATATAAATTTTATTCATGCAATGGCCTGTCTGCCAACTGACAGTCATCGCTTATTTTAAAAATCAAAACCAACTAAGATGAAACAGTATTTGAAGCATCATGAGTGGCACATTATCGAAGAAGGACTTGATCCGCATTATAATAAAATATCGGAGAGTGTTTTTAGTATAGGTAATGGCCGCATGGGGCAGCGCGCAAATTTTGAAGAAGAATATTCAGGTGAAACGTTGCGTGGAAGTTATGTAGCCGGTGTTTACTATCCCGATAAAACACGCGTAGGTTGGTGGAAGAATGGATATCCGGAATATTTTGCTAAAGTACTCAACGCACCAAACTGGATTGGTATCAATATTAGTATTGAAACACAGATATTAGATTTAGCGAAGTGTAAAGTGGAAAATTTTACACGCACACTCGATATGAAATCGGGTTTACTAACCAGAAAGTTTGTAGCTACTTTTCCAGATGGTAAAAAGCTTCGCGTAGAATCAAAGCGCTTTTGTAGCATGGCTAATGGTGAGCTAGGAGCCATTCGCTATGCGATTACACCTTTAAACTTTTCCGGAAAAATTACTGCGAGTTTGTATGTAGATGCGGATGTGGTAAACAAAGATTCGAACTACGATGAAAAATTTTGGGAAGAGATATACAAAGAATCAAAAGAAGGAAGTGCTATAGTTACTGCGCAAACAAAAAAGACATTATTTCACGTTACCACCGGAATGTGCTACACGTTGGAATTGGCTGGTAAAAATGTAAAGCCAATCCGAATCAATTTAGAAGAACGTGAAAAATTTGCTAGTAATGTTGTGTTGATCCCGGTAACAGAAGGTGAAGAACTAGTTATTTATAAGTATGGTGCGGTGCTTTCTTCCGAGAATCATCCAAAAGAAAATTTAGTAGCCGAATGTGAAAAGCAATTAGCGAAAGCTATAGCAGCAGGTTTTGATAAATTATATGAAGCACATGCCGCAGTGTGGTTGCACAAGTGGGAAGAGTGTGATATTACCATCGATGGTGATGTAGCTGCGCAACAAGGTATTCGGTTTAATATTTTTCAATTAACACAAACCTATACAGGCGAAGATGAGCGATTAAACATTGGCCCTAAAGGTTTTACGGGTGAAAAGTATGGTGGTAGTACATATTGGGATACAGAAGCTTATTGTATTCCTTTCTATCTCGGCACCGCTCCACAAAAGGTAGCACGAAACTTATTAGTGTATCGGTATAAGCATTTACCTAAAGCTATTGAGAATGCCGAAAAGCTAGGCTTTACTGATGGCGCAGCGTTTTATCCATTTGTTACCATGAACGGAGAAGAATGCCATAACGAATGGGAAATTACTTTTGAAGAAATTCACCGCACCAGCGCGATGGCTTACGCCATGCGTGATTATATGGACTATACCGGTGATAAAAGCTACCTGGCCGAATATGGTCTGGAAGTTTTGGTAGGTGTTTCGCGTTTTTGGTCGCAACGTGTTAACTGGTCATCGAACAAAAATAAATACGTTATCCTAGGAGTAACCGGCCCGAACGAATACGAGAATAATGTAAACAATAATTGGTACACAAATTACCTATGCAGTTGGACACTACGCTTTACGTTAGATGCACTGGCGCATGTTAAAGCCACTAATCAAAATCGATACACTGAAATTATCGAAAGAATCGCCTTTAATGAAGAAACAGAAACTACGCGATGGAAAAAGATTATTGATAAGATGTACTATCCCATGGATGATGAACGTGGGGTTATTCTACAGCAAGACGGATTTTTAGATAAGGAATTATTACTGGTAAATGATCTGAAACCGGAAGACAGGCCGATTAATCAAAAGTGGTCGTGGGATAGAATTTTACGCTCGTGTTTTATAAAACAAGCCGATGTACTTCAAGGTATTTATTTGTTTGAAGATGATTTCGATATAGATACCATCCGAAAGAATTTTAATTTTTATGAACCGATGACGGTGCACGAATCTTCGTTATCACCCTGCGTTCATGCCATACTTGCATCCAAGTTGGGGTATAAGGAACGTGCGTATGAATTTTATTTGCGCACCGCACGCCTTGATCTCGATGATTACAATAATGATACAGAAGAAGGTTGCCACATTACTTCAATGGCCGGAACGTGGATGAGTGTAGTAAAAGGCTTTGGGGGAATGAAAGTAAAAGATGGCACCCTTCATTTTTCGCCATTCATTCCTGATAAGTGGAAGTCATATTCCTTTAGACTAGAATTTAGAAACAGAGTAGTAAA
>CAYNKN010000088.1:0-10451 GCA_964397805.1 uncultured Chryseolinea sp.
GAGGTGTAGGTTTTTTCCAATCACCATCTTCCAAGGTAGACACATAGATATCACCTCCCCCATCTTCATAATAAAGATAGAGTGTCTTACCATCGGGTGAGAGTGACGCAGCTGCATCGTGATATTTGGTATTAATATTTGGGCTTATTTTTTTTGGTATTCCCCACTCGTTACCAACTTTCTGAGAAATATAGACGTCCTCAAAATTTGTCCCGCTTTTAATTTTATAGTTATCGTCAGAGCGGTTAGAAGTAAAGATCATCGTCTTACCATCAGCGGTAACGAGCGGTGAGTATTCGTGAAACGATGTATTAATGGCAGGACCTGCATTTTTGATCAGAACATTTGCTGGTTTGCGCGTAAGTGAATCGCCAATAACACATTGATCAATTTTTTCATTGACAATATTTACCAGTTTTTTATTTTTTTGGCGGAACCGCTCGAAGTGCTCGATGGCCTTAGAAAATTCGTGATTGTTTTGATAGGCCATCCCCAAAAAATAATCTATATCAACATCGATATTGGGTTCAATACGAATGGCTTTTGTGAGGTATGGAATAGCTTTCGCTTTGAAAACTGTGTAGAGGTAAGACATACCAATTTTGTAGTTCAGCTCGGCATCATCCGGAGTTTGTTTTACTACTTCTAAAAAAGCGGCAAGTGCATTTTCATAGTCCTTCTTAGCATAAAAGCGATTGCCTTTATCCATCAGTTCTTTTGCACTTTGGCCATAGCTCCATACACATAGAGCCAATACAAAAAATGCTACTATTCCTACTCGTTTATCCATACCCGGATAGTTGGATGATTGGGCTTAAAAAATCGACCACTTAAAGCAAGCACCACGTTGCTCGTAGTTATACTTTGTAGACGCTTCACGATTATGATAAAAAAATTAAGATCTAAATCGAGGTTAAATATCTGAAAATTAATGGGATTAATACCAATTTTAGCGTGGTGCGTTGGCTTATGCATACTGAATGCCGTCTAAAGGCGGTAAATGGAAAATTAGGAATGTCAAATTTTGCCTCTTGAGCTAAGCGGCATATGCCAAAAAAATTGCTCGCTGATAGCTTTCATATCAGCGAGCAAGAGTCTGTACAATTCAATCGAATTACTTTCAACCTACCTATAGGTCTCCGGTTTTTAGCTGTTGCACCGCATAATTAGCGGCACGTGCTGTAAGCGCCATATAGGTAAGCGAAGGATTTTGTGTAGCTGTAGAAGTCATGCTGGCTCCATCAGTCACAAATACATTTTTACATGCATGAAGCTGATTCCACTTATTCAATAAAGATGTTTTTGGGTCTTTTCCCATACGAACACCACCCATTTCGTGGATATCTAAACCGGGTGCTTGTTTACTATCGCGCGTGTTAATATTGGTGAAGCCAGCCTTTGTAAACATCTCGCTAAATTGTTCAAAAAAATCGTTGATCATTTTTTCGTCATTATCATCGTAATCAATGTTAATGTTAAGCTGAGGCATCCCCCAAGCATCTACCTGATCTTTACTTAAGTTTACATAGTTTGACGCTTTCGGAATAGTTTCGCCCATGATGTGAGAACCTACGCGCCAAATTCCTAAAGTAGGATTTAGTAAATTTTGCTTGAGATCTTCACCGACACCACTTCGGGACTGATCAATCATACGTCCTCCACCAAAACCTGCCGCATACCCCCGCAAGAAATCAGTTTCTTGTTTCTTTACATTGCGGAATCGCGGAATGTAACAGCTATTTGGGCGGTTACCATATTTCGTAAATTCTTCAAAACCTTCGTACTGCGCAGAAATACTTGCGCGGTAATTATGAAATGCCACATACTTGCCCAACAATTCATTGTCGTTACCTAATCCGTTAGGAAAACGATTGGAGATTGAATTCAATAAAACCAAGTTAGTGTTCAATGCTGCAGCATTCACGAAAATGATTTTTGCAAAATATTCGGTTGTCTCTTTAGTGATCGAATCAATTACTCGCACACCAGTTGCTTTTCCTTTTTGTTCGTCATAGATAATGGAGTGAACAATAGAATCGGGACGCAAGGTTAAATTACCTGTTCGCATGGCTGCAGGAATGGTTGATGAGTTACTACTAAAGTACCCACCAAATGGACAACCGCGCTGACATAAATTTCTATGCTGACAAGTGGCTCTACCTTGTGCTGCAAACACTTCATTTGTTTTAGTAATGTGTGCACATCGACCTATAATTACATGGCGATTATTATACGCTGTACTAACTTTTTCTTTAAAGTGTTTTTCAATACAGGTCATTTCCATGGGTGGTAAAAACTCACCATCGGGTAATTCACTCAAACCATCTTTATTACCCGAGATGCCCGCAAATTTTTCAACATAACTATACCAAGGAGCAATGTCTTGGTACCGAATTGGCCAGTCAACAGCAAAGCCATCGCGCGCTGGTCCTTCAAAATCATACTCGCTCCAACGTTGTGTTTGGCGTGCCCACAATAGTGATTTCCCACCTACTTGATAGCCACGGATCCAATCAAACGGCTTTTCTTGTACATAAGGATGCTCTTTATCTTTTACAAAAAAATGCGCGGCATCTTCGCGAAATGCATAACAGCGACTTACCACCGGATTTTCTTTTTGAATCGCTAAGGGTATTTGTCCGCGATGCTCAAATTCCCAAGGCTGCATATTGGTAGTAGGGTAATCTGTTGGATGCTTTACATCTTTACCACGTTCCAGTACCAATGTCTTTAATCCTTTTTCGGTTAATTCTTTGGCAGCCCATCCGCCACTTATACCCGAACCAATTACGATGGCATCATACGTGTGTTGTTGCTCACCGTCAATATTGAAATACATCATCCGATTACAGTTTGAATATCATTTTTATCTTTTATCTCAATACATCCATCGAACCTTCCGGGTATCATGGTATGCACCAATACTTCTGTCATAATAAATTGAGAACTTAAATAGCCTTGAACACCATGGCGTTTAACCAAAGTATAAAATGCTTTTGTGTTGTCTTTTTCATCGGGAGCTAACGCTAAGAATTCATTAGCTGAATTTTGATCTAAATCGGTCAATAAGGTTTTTCGTTCTTCTGGCTTAATCGCTAAGAAGGAATTGTTAAAGCGCTTTTTTGCTATGCGCTCTACTTGCTCCAGCCCGCTGGTAAATTCTTGTTGATTCTCGGTTTCATAACAATCATCAACCATGCGTAGAACAAACTGATGCACTCCTAATGCTTTGGCTCCGGGTGTATCGGTAGTAGGAATTAAGGTCTCCACAAACTCAGCCAATAAATCTTCTTGATCAGCCGTGATAACAATATTTTTTAGAGCTATTGAAACTTGCCTAACCTCGCGTACACAAGAAGGCAACAACATAACACCTCCAGTAAGGATTACGAGTTGCTTAAGGGCGGTTCGTCTTTCCATAAGTTATTTATTGTCTGTTAATTTATTTACAAGTAGAAAATCGCTTTAGATCCTTTCGTTAGTGTAGTCATACTAATTGCATTTATCCCTAGACACATTCGATTACACCGGGGGTGAAAGTTAAGAATTTACCGGATTTGATATGTAATTAAAAGATTATTTAGGCTCCTCTGCGTATTAGATATTCATTACAACCTACTTAAAAGATTTGTCAGTACTTTTTTCTGAATACAACTATGTAATTGTGGCTTCTGCCAACTTACGCATCATTCGAATACGCTCCGCATCGGCCGTGAGCAAGGTAAACTCTGAACCGGAATTAGCGCCCATACCGGTTATCTGGTGGTTGCGGAATTCCATCAAACTTTCTTTTTTAGTTGAAGCTGAAAAATGTATTTCGCTGGCGCCAGTATTCGCAACAATCTCAGCTACATTATCTGGATTTATTCCTGAGCCAGGCATAACTATGATTCTGCCGGCAGCATGTTTTACTAGATCACCCAATAATGCAACTCCGTGTATGGCTTGTGCTTGGTGGCCTGCTGTAAGTATTCGATCGAAGCCAACATCAATACAATCTTCTAAGGCTTCAAACGGATCGCGCGTCATATCGAATGCTCGATGGCAAGTTACTTTTAATGGTCGTGCTTGTTCAATTAATTCGCGACAGCGCTTTTTATCTAACGTGCCATCTGGATTTAATAGACCGAACACAACACCATCTACACTCAACTTCTGGCACATAGAAATATCGCGTTTCATACTATGATACTCATACGAAGAGTAATTAAAATCACCACCCCGTGGACGAATCATTACATAAACATCTAAACTTACTTGTTGCCGTACAATTTCGATGGTGCCATACGATGGTGTAGTACCTCCTTCACCCGAATTTGCACACAGTTCAATTCGGTCAGCTCCACCCGCTTGTGCTTGCAGTGCAGCATCAATAGTATACACTACAATTTCCAGAATCATTTAATACTACTTTGCGATGAATGAAGATTATTACCAGATGTATCGTGTACAGCATAGGTAAATCCGGGTTGAATGCAATATGCACCATACTCTCCAAATTTATTGAGCGCTAAAAATCCAACTTGTAGTGTTGAAGCTTTTGTCGGATTTTTTTTATGATTCGCTCTACCGCCATTTGGCAAGCTTGCTGGGGTGAATTACCCTGACGCATCAATTCCACTACTAAGTGGCAGCCTACTACCCGAATAACTTCCTCGCCAACACCAGTTGCGGTGGCTGCACCTACTTCATTGTCCACAAACAATCCTGCACCAATAATGGGTGAATCGCCTACTCGGCCACGCATTTTATACGCCATGCCACTGGTTGTACACGCACCCGAAAGATTGCCGTTGGTATCTAACGAAAGTATACCAATGGTATCGTGATTTTCGATATTAACGACAGGCTTATACGCAGCTTCTTTTCGCCATGATCTCCATGCATTGGCCGATTCGGTGGTGAGTAATTTTTCCTTTTTAAAACCATTTGCTAAGGCAAATTGCTGAGCACCTTCGCCTACTAATAAAACATGAGGGGTTTTTTCCATCACCGCTCTGGCCACCGAAACTGGATGTACAATATCTTCTAAAAAAGCTACTGCACCACAATTACCTTCTTCATCCATAATGCAGGCATCTACGGTAACCTTTCCATCCCGATCGGGTAAACCACCCAACCCAACCGAAGTTTCTTTTGGATCACCTTCCGGTACACGTGCACCCGCTTCAACCGCATCAAGGGCACGACCTCCGTGTTGTAAAATTTTCCAAGCTTCCACATTAGCCAGCAAACCAAAATCCCAAGTAGAAATCACAAGGGGTTTATTTACTAGAGGTTTAGCATGAAGTGAAGAAGTAGAAAGCCAGGAGCTCGCTAACGCAGTAAGTTTGAGAAATTTTCTTCGCGAAGAATGCATCAGATTAAATTTCGTTAATGATCGCGTTTGGTTATTTTATAAGTTTACTACAGCCACCAAGTTAATGAACTTGCTTGCATTGGTTACAGACAATGCATTAGCAACACCTTGACCAATATGTAGACAGAAAAACTACTCCAACACACGTTTAGCTACTCTAAATCGCTTTTGGTAGTAGTCCGAAAAAAGATTAGTCTCTACCACACCTAATGACGTTGAGGCATGAATAAATTTAACATTATCCTTTGCCTTTACATCAGTAACCAATCCGACATGCGTGATTTGTTTTTTCTTTTTACCCGTAGCAAAAAACACTAAATCGCCCGGAGCCAACTCCTTCGGTTTAACTTCTTTGCCTACTTTACTTTGTGCTTCAGAGCTACGCGGTAAACTTACGTTGATCGCACGAAACGAATTAATTAGCAATGCAGAGCAGTCCATACCCGTACGTGTTGTTCCTCCATACTTATATGGTGTACCTACAAATGTTCGAGCCGTTGCAATTACCTTTTCAGCTTTTTCCTCCCGTACGTTAGCTTGTTTATGCGATGCGCAGGAAACTAAAAAAAGTGTTGACCATAAGCCTGCATGAAGAAAAAGCTTTTGACTAAATTTGAGTTTAAAAAATAGCATCCTTCAAAAGTTTAAAAAATTAGCTAGACAAATATACCCTATTCATGGCATTTGTAGAAGTATCCACTGACATCATCTCCCAGTTTGAAACGATTGTTGGTATCGCACATTGTATTGTTGACGAAGAAAAGCGTTACGCATACTCGCACGATGAAACCGAAGACTATTCATTTCTTCCCGATGTGGTATTGAAACCCGGTACGCCAGAAGAGATCAGCCAGATTATGAAGCTTTGCAATGAGCACCTTATACCGGTTACCCCCCGTGGTGGTGGTACAGGGTTAAGTGGCGGAGCGTTGCCTGTTCAAAAAGGTGTTGTTATTTCCATGGAACGATTCAATAAAATTCTTCATATCGATGAATTGAATCTTCAGGCTACGGTAGAGCCCGGTGTGGTGACTGAAGTATTTCAGGATGCCGTAAAAGAAAAAGGACTTTTCTATCCGCCCGATCCGGCCAGTAGAGGTACCTGCTTCATTGGCGGAAATGTATCTGAAAACAGTGGTGGCCCCAAAGCAGTAAAGTATGGTGTTACCCGAGACTATGTATTGAATTTAGAAGTGGTATTACCCTCTGGCGATATTATCTGGACTGGTGCCAATGTATTAAAAAATTCTACCGGTTATAACCTTACCCAATTAATGTGTGGTAGTGAAGGAACGCTGGGAATCATTACTAAAATTGTTTTTAAACTCCGCGGACTACCCAGTAAATCGGTATTGTTGTTATTACCTTTTGTTACTAACGAAGAAGCTTGTAAAGGCATAGCCGAAATTTTTAGAGCAGGCATTACACCATCGGGCATGGAATTTTTTGAACGCGAGGGAGCCATGAAAACAATTGATTACTGTGAAAAAATTTATGCAGCTAAAGTAACAACGCCTTTTCCAGAGAACATGCTGGCCTATTTGCTTTGCGAACTCGATGGGAATGATGATGAAGTATTGATGCGTGATGCCGAGCGCGTTATGAATGTGGTAGAGCAATTTCAAGTAGGAGAAATTTTATTTGCCGAAACCGCTGCGCAAAAAGAAGAGCTTTGGAAAATACGTAAAAACATTTCGCCTGCTGTAAACGCTTACTCACTAACGCGATCAGAAGATGTAGTAGTACCACGTGCTAATCTACCCAAGTTAATTGTCGGTATAAAAGAAATTGGTGTGCAGTATGGATTTAACACAGTTTGTTATGGGCATTTGGGTGATGGTAATCTGCATGTAAACATCATGAAAGAAGCCATTAGCGATGCTGACTGGAACGGTAAAGTAATTGATGGCATTGGTGAAATCTTTAAACTTACTGTTAGCCTGGGTGGCACCTTGTCTGGCGAACATGGTATTGGTATTGCCAAGCGGCCCTATATGGCTCTCGCTATGCGCGAAGCCAACTTGGCAGTTATGCGCGGCATCAAAAAAGTATTTGATCCAAATGGAATTTTGAATCCTGGAAAAATATTTTAATACGAAGTGATAATCTCGTCTTCGAAAAACTGTAGAGCAAATAGTAGGTAACTTCTGGACTATGGAAATTCTGTTTATTGTTCTGGTAGCCATAATTGCCTTGTACCTGGTATTTAGAGTGATCAAATCACTTATCAAATGGGTTCTCATTTTATTGGTAGTGGCGTTGGCGGTTGCCTACTTTACGAACCCATCCTCGTCCAGGCACTTGGCTTCCTTAAAAGAGAAAACAGAAAATCTGCCAGTAAAGATTAAAGACGATGCCCTCATGGTAAACGACTACAAAATTTTATCGGTGGCAAAGATTAAAACAGAAGAAGACGAGAAAATTATTGGTATTGGGGCATTTGGTAAAGTATGGTATATAGAGGACTTGAAGAATACACTACTTCATTAACCCGCGATTGGCCAATCCTGTAAAAGTGGTTTTTACTACATAGCGCTTTTACTACCTTTCTACAAACCAAAACCAACTACACCATGAAAAACGCTCCAATGCTGATTGCCCTTGTGCTATTTCTCGCTGCATGCCAACCCAAAAAACAAGAAGAAACGACTGAACAACATAAACCCATAGCCGCAGACAATATACTTACAGCCGATGAAGTAGCTGGAGGCTGGAAACTTTTGTTTGATGGACAGTCTCTAACTGGCTGGCGAATCTTTAAAGATAAAGAAAACGATAGTTGGGAAGTAATCGAAGGTACGCTCCACTGCAAACCATTTGTTGATGGAGTTGACAATAAACGCGCTGACCTTATCACCATAGATCAATACGATAATTTTGAACTCGCTTTCGATTGGAAGATTTCTGCGCAAGGTAATAGTGGTGTTATGTTTAATGTAACCGAAGAATTTGATGAACCCTATGCCACAGGCCCTGAATATCAATTGTTGGATGATGCTGGATACCCAGGCGAATTAAAGCCAGAACAATTAACCGGTGCAAACTATGATATGCATGCGGTCTCCGAAAATGCTACCCATCCGGTGGGCGAATGGAATCAATCAAAAATTGTTGTTCAGCATAACCAAGTAGAACACTGGCTAAATGGAAAAAAAGTAGTGGAGTATGAATTAAGTTCTGATGACTGGAATCAACGGAGAGCAACTAGCAAGTGGAGTAAGTTTCCCGGATATGGCTCTGCACAATCGGGACATATCGATTTACAAGATCACGGCAACGAAGTATGGTTTAAGAATATCAAAATTAAAACATTATAGTCGTTGAGTAAATTATAGGCGATACTCTCAAGTATATCGCCTATAGCTTACCTCAAATTTTGAAAGCCAACCCTAGTATATTGTTAAATTCCTTTTTGTATCGCCATGGCTTACTCACTGTACTTAGCATGGGTGTTGCCATGCAAGTATTTTTACTTTATCACTACGGAATACAATTAGCCGTTGACTCAACATTTTATATAGAAGAAGCTACAACTATTCGTTCAGGTCAGTTTCCTCCTATCGGAAGAAGTATATGGTACATTACTTACTTCGTAATACTAGCCAGTTTCGACACACACGCTACTTCACTTTATGCTGTAGTCATTTTTCAAATGATTATTTCTATTGTCGTAACGACTACTCTCTATTACACAGCGAAAAAAATATTTAACTCACGATTAGCCGGATTAATTGCCGCGCTACTTTATACTTTATGGTTGCCACTCCAAGAATGGAATACCTTCATTTATACTGAATCGCTATTTACTAGTTTTTGCTTGCTGATAGGTAGCGGGTTGATTTTGGCAACACATCGATACCAATACTTTATGATCGGTGTATTATTTATTATTACATTCTTTTTACGGCCAACTGGTTTTGGTTTATTGGCAGCAGGTGCAGTTTATCTTTTAATCAGTGTAAAAAATAGATACGGTTGGAGTATTTTTTGGGCATGTATAATACCAGTTTTCCTGTTGGTTATTTGGCTCTTAAATACCATGCTTCAATCCTATGAACTCATCGATAGTTATGCCAAAGCAGAAATTATTTATCCCAATATTACACTTGGTGTCAAGCCACCCGAAACCTTACGCATTCCCGATAAGGTAGGTGCTCCACTAATCGATGTCATTATTTTTTTTAGCTACCATCCTGTATACTTTTTGAAACTGTTTCTGATTAAGCTGATTTTATTTTTTGGAAATGTTAAGCCATACTTCTCGATGTTCCATAATGTACTTATTGTTGGAGTGCTTTATCCTTGCTACTACTTTGCGATTCGTAGCTTTAGGCAACTTCAAGGCTACCAAAAAGAAAAAAGTTTTATCCTTACGTTTATCTTCGTTCAAGCTCTTACCGTAAGCCTTACGACAGAAAACTGGGATGGAAGATTTTTACTGCCCGTGCTTCCATTTGTATTTTTACTTGCGGCTGGTCGTATTGCCCACCTTATTCAGAATCGATCACTAATCAGAAAGTAAAACTTTATACCTTTCTGATTCTTAATACTGACCAGCATGTGTGGTATCACCGGAATTTTTGCGTTTAACCTTGTCGGGAAATTTAATAAGATTCATGTTACTAACGCCACCATGTCGTTGGAGAAACGTGGCCCTGATTTTCAGGATATATACCTCGATGAATGGGTTGGATTGGGGCACAGACGATTATCGATTATTGATACAAATGCAATCGCAAACCAACCGATGTGGGACGAAAGCAACCGCTATGCAATTGTTTTTAATGGCGAGATTTTTAACTACAAAACGCTACGCGCTGAGTTACAAAATAAAGGCATTTCATTTCTTTCGGAATCAGACACAGAAGTACTTCTAAAATTATACATACACTTTGGCGAAAAGTGCCTAGCTAAACTCAATGGCTTTTTTTCCTTTTGTATCTATGACAAACAAGAACAAGAGTTTTTTTTGGCACGCGATCGCTTTGGTATAAAACCACTGCTGTATGTATTCGATGAAGACAAATTTATTTTTGGTTCTGAGATGAAAGCCATACTGCATTATGGTATCGAAAAAATCATTGACCGCACA
>CAYNKN010000089.1:0-10443 GCA_964397805.1 uncultured Chryseolinea sp.
AATTTTTCCAGACACCTATTCGTTTGTTCGCTTTATACTCGCCAGCTTCTTTTATTTGTCCGTTTTCGTAATACATTTTCCACTCACCTTCCCTATTCTTTCCGTAAATGATACCTTCCATACTTTTCGCTCCGCTCTCGAAAAAATATTCCCACAAACCATAGTTGGCACTTTTAAAAAGTATACCGCGCATTTTTAGCTTACCGGTTTCATAGTAAAACTCCCAGTTGCCTGAAGTTTCGTTGTTGGTAAACTGGCCTTTTGATTCTACCTGGCCATTGAGAAAATAAGAAATGTAACGACCATCCAGCACATTGTTGATCGTATCTTTTACGTGATAAAATTCTTTGAGCTTCTTCTTCTCGGCATCATGGTAGGTCTGGCGGATTTGCCCCTGCGCCATAAGCGTAGTGATTAATCCAAAGGAAAATAGTACCAAAAGATAGCCGCTGTATTGCACTGTTTGTATTATAGTTAAATAATTGTGGGTTTGGGAAAGCTTAAAAATGGATCGTAGTTAAATATTAAAATCGACCTGCCTCAATTGCCCACTGAGAATGTCCTAAAATTAAGGAACGAATTTGAATTACAAACCTACAATCGCGCAATTACATCGAAGCCGTGTGTGATGTGTTTCTTTTTGAGTTCATAAAAAGGTCACCGTACTTATCCACCAAGTTTACCATTTACTAAGCTATTAATGTGCAATTGGTGCAATTATGGTGCAATTCATAACTCATAATAAGAGCCTGCACCTTTCACATCAGATGATTTTAGTATGTTTTTTTCAACCAGTTCTGTTAAGTCTCTGGTTGCCGTCATTCTAGCCACACCAAATTTTTCTTGATAAGCTTTATTTGTGATTTTGCCGTTTTCTAAAACAAATAAAACAGCTTTGACCTGTCGTTCAGTCAATCCTATTTTCCTTAACTGCTCTTCCGTATAGCGGTCTTTGAAAAGCGTTATCATAACTCCTTCAAACTCTTCTCTCATTTCAGGTTCGGGAAGTTCGGCCTCTCTACAGGCAGTTATAATCTTTAAAGTTCCACGACCCCAAGCATCAATATACCCACCCTTAAAACATACATCGGCAATAATCGGATTTCTTGGTTTTGAGGGATGATTTCCTCTTAAATCTTCAAATGTGATTCCTGCAGGTAGTTTGCCTTCATTCCAGATGCTCAACTTATTCTCATAGATTCTGATCTGGATCATGGCACCCATATAATTCCTGTGAACCAATGCATTCAAAAGCATTTCGCGCAAGGCTGCTGCAGGATATTCACCTTTTTCAATTCTCAATAATCCTTCAAAACTTATACTATTAATCAGAAACTTATGTGCGAGTTGCTTAGGGACTTCTCGAAGTAGGTGCATCAAATTACCTTCTTCAGTTTCTTGAAATTTCAGATCATCATCAGTTTTACCAAACCTACCCATCTTTACCGTTAGGTTAGGATAAAATCTTCCAGGATCTTTTCCAAATAGAATGAGAGCCGCACGTTTTAGTTTTCCGCCATCAGCTACGCGCAATTTCTCCAATAATTCCAGTTTGCTTAAGCCATTCACGTCAGGCATCCTACCCGACTTTTCCGCAGCTTCTAAAAAAAATCAATTGATTTTTGATCAATGTCATCCAAAGTAGCTCTCGACTCAATAATTTCATCCCATGTCTGGCCAGATTTCTTTAAGAGAAACTCCGTTAAAGCACTTCCTATCAGTTCAGTATTTGTGCTACCGCTTCGCTGATAATATCTACCTCTTAATGAAACCGCGACAGTATATGCTGGTATGATGATCTCGATAAAGTTTTTTTTATTCTTACTACAAAGGTTTACCTCGGTAATTATTCCTAAATAGTTTTTAATCTTATTAGGAATATCATCCATTAATTTTTTATAATCATCAAGTCCAATTATTTCACCGTAATCATTTTTGCCAAGAAAAATTGTTCACCCATTGCCATTGGCAAAACCACACACCCATTTCAAATGGTCGTCATGCCAAGAAGATTTAAATTCTATGTTTTGATTTTCAGCCATTTTGCTTTCGAGCGGTTCATAATTTCGGTCGATTTACGGGCACTATGTAATTACTATATGTTGACCAAGAATCGATTTTTTGATAATCCAACGGATTGTTCAAATACAGTCCAAAATCAATCATTGATACAGTAAGTTTCTTATCAAAATAAGTACATGAATCTTTATTGGAAGTATAAGTGGGTGTAGTTCTTTCAAATCGAAATACATCAGAAAAAATATCAATCTTTCTTTGTGTTAGTAAATCATACCCCTTAGTACCATCTTTTTCAGCATACGCTGGGTCAATAAAGTGTAATCTCAACTTACGATTATATTTTACAATTGGCCAAACAACATCGGATATAGTATGCTAAAGATAGCAATAATTTATAAGCCCTTCCGGATACCTTACTAAGTATACAGTGCGGACTTTCCCCATTCAGATTTTTCTTGATCTGTCCATAATGCAGGAAAAAACATAATTCGCTGAAAACGTGGAGGCAAATACTTTTGCCAATTAGTACCTCCTGTAGCTTTAATGTCTTCGGTTGCTTTTTGTAAGTAGTGCCCTGCAGATTTTAAATGTGCCAATGGCCATTTTACATTGGCTAGTGTATCGTATTCTCGGAGTTTTGCTCTAATTTCATCGCTTGCACTACTAGTCGTATAATGATGCGTATAGATTGCTAATAAATTAGTCTGTTGATATAGTTTACCTGCCTGATGAAATTCGTGCAGATACTTCTCTTCGAACTGTAAAAGCGTAAGTGTTTTTTTTCCGGAGGCTAGCTCGGTGGCACCACTCCGCCAATATAGTTTTTCTAACTGTGCCGGTATATCCGCATTTCGTAACGTTTCACGTTCAGCCACGCTTACCAAATTAATGAGGTTCGTAGAGACAATCTCTATTAAACGGTATTGCGCTGATTGAAATCCGCTTGCCGGTAACAAGGCCATTCTAAATTTTAAAAATTGTTCCTTCTCCATACCATCAACCATGATTTCGAAGGAATTAACCAGATTTTCGAAGTACCGGATAATGCGTGTTAATCGGGCTAAAAAAAACTTCTCGTCAGGGTGAGTATGTGCTGCCAGTTGCTCGATTTCTAATAAAATAAGGCGGAAGTAAAGCTCGGTAATTTGATGATACAGGATGAATACCTTCTCATCGGGAAAGCTGGTTTTGGGTGTTTGCAGGCTTAATAGCGTATCTAAATGGATGTAATCCCAATACGTTAAATAATCGGCATGTAAGAGGCCATCCAGGTAGGAGGATAAATCCTGCCCCATAACATCGTATTTGGCTTGCAACTTTTTTAGCTGATCGAAGAGGGAGGGATCAACCCTATTGTCATCCATTTGTTAAATCTATTATGTGAATTACTTGTGTAAATTTGAGCGCATAATTACGAATAATCCAAAACAATATGTCAAGCCAGGCTACAACTTCAGAGACTACTAAGAAATCGCTAAAGCAAGATTTATATGATCATCCCGATCTGTATGCAATAGATGACCTGTTAACAGAAGAACATAAACTGGTACGAAGTGCCATTCGCGATTTCGTAAAACGCGATGTATCACCCTATATCGAAGACTGGGCACAACGTTCGCATTTCGCGTTCGATATAGTAAAGAAGTTTGGAGATATTGGTGCGTTTGGCCCTACCATTCCAACGGAGTATGGTGGTGGTGGAATGGATTACATTGCCTATGGAATTATTATGCAAGAAATTGAACGCGGTGATTCAGGCTTGCGCTCAGTGGCTTCGGTGCAAGGATCGTTAGTGATGTACCCCATTTATAAATTTGGTTCGGAAGTACAACGCAAAAAATACTTACCTAAACTGGCTTCTGGTGAATGGCTTGGGTGCTTTGGATTAACCGAGCCCGATCATGGGTCGAACCCGGGTGGCATGGTGACCAACTTTAAAGATATGGGCGACCATTATTTATTGAATGGTGCAAAGATGTGGATATCAAATTCACCGCGAGCTGATGTGGCTGTGGTGTGGGCAAAAAACGAACAAGGCCGTATTCATGGATTAATTGTAGAACGTGGAATGGAAGGTTTCTCCACACCCGAAACACATGGTAAATGGTCGTTACGTGCCAGTGCTACTGGCGAGTTAGTATTCGATAATGTAAAGGTGCCGAAAGAGAATTTATTACCCGGCAAAAATGGATTAGGTGCTCCGCTGCAGTGTCTTGACTCAGCGCGCTATGGTATTGCCTGGGGTGCTTTAGGTGCCGCGATGGATTGTTACGATTCAGCCAGACGATACACAGCCGAACGTATACAATTTGGTAAACCCATTGCATCGTTTCAATTGATTCAAAAGAAGCTTGCCGAAATGCTTACCGAAATTACCAAAGCACAACTTCTTAATTGGCGCTTAGGTGTTTTGATGAACGAAGGAAAAGCGACTACTCCACAGATATCATTAGCCAAACGTAACAGCGTACAAATTGCATTAGAAATTTCTCGTGAAGCTCGCCAGATGCACGGTGGCATGGGCATTACCGGAGAGTATCCCATTATGCGGCACATGATGAATTTAGAATCGGTTGTAACGTATGAGGGTACGCACGATATTCACTTATTGATTTTAGGAAATGAGATTACAGGTATCCCTGCGTTTGTCTAGTTAATAACCACTGGCATATAACGCATCATGCCGTATCGTCACTAAACTATGCGATCATTATGGCTACAAAAAGTAAAAAAGAGTTATCAGGCAAACAGCAAAGCGAAATACTCAGTCTATTAAAAACACGGTTTGAAAAAAATATGCAACGGCATAAGGGTATAGCGTGGCCTGATGTTCAAGCAAAACTTGAAGCAACTACCGAAAAAATGTGGTCGCTAAATGAAATGGAAAAAACTGGTGGTGAACCTGATGTTGTTGGTTACGATAAAAAAACAGATGAATATATTTTTTACGATTGTTCAGCAGAAAGTCCTAAAGGAAGAAGAAGTGTGTGTTACGATCGCGAAGGATTAGAATCGCGCAAGGAACACAAACCAAAAAATAATGCGTTGGATATGGCCGCTGCAATGGGCATTGAAATTTTAACTGAAGAACAATACCGGGCGCTACAGAAGCTTGGAAATTTTGATACCAAAACATCGAGCTGGATAAAAACACCCGATGATATTAGAAAACTAGATGGAGCTCTGTTTGGTGATTATCGATACGGTCATGTGTTTGTCTATCACAATGGCGCCCAATCGTATTATGCAGCCCGAGCTTTTCGAGGTTCACTACGGGTGTAGGCTATTTCATGATTAGTTCAGATAAATCAGCAGCGCAACAAGTGAGCCATGCGAGTTAATCATAATGCTTCTCATGATGCCATACATCTTTTAATGGGAGCACTAAACCACGCCCGATAAAAATACCTACGTTATTCTCGTACGGCATGCAGTGATTACAAGTAGAAACCTTTGCTAAAACAACTGAATCAAAATCAGGCTCGTGATCTTCTAACCGGCCACCCACAATAATTACTACTTCGCCATCATAATCGCGAGGCCCCCAAATCCAATAGTTGTTATGATTACCAATTGATTTTGGTAAACCGTATTGTTCTCCAAAAAAATCGATCGCTCCACAGCGTCCATAATTGGTAGAAAAAATAGCGCACACTTTCTGTTCATCTTCTGATAAGGTATGGTAGACCTCAGCAACATCACGCGCCTTTTCTTCCCAACCAAACATATCGGCATAAAACTGAGGTAAATCAGAAAGCTCTTTCCCTTCGCTGGAGTGTGGTTTTTCACCTAATGCATGAGCATACGTAATATACTTTTCTACCGATAATACAGGCAAAACCAGTGGTAGTATAAGCACACCAGTTGTTACTAATAAAACAGCATATGCCTGTTGAATCCACCCATATCGCTGGCGAAAAACATGCTCTACAACTATACCTCCTGCTGCAAATAAGCCCGCGTAGGCTGGCGCCAGATACTCTGCCTTACTAGTGCCATTAACGATAAGAATAATCAAAGCCGTAAGGTATATCCACGCAATGAGCGAATACTTTTTCAAGGGTGTAAACAGAAAAAAAGCGAACAACCCGCTGATCCATAAAGGTGTTGCCAACGGATTAAGAAAAAACAATTGGCTTTTAATAAATGAAATAGCATTCAACCCCGAGTACTTTGTCGATGATGCCTGTTGAATAAATTCCAGGTGTGCCCAATCGTTTTGCGCATTCCACCATACATAGGGAAGAAAAATTAATAACGCTATCGCACCGACTATATATGGCCAACGCGTGGCAAACCATTGGCGATTAGTGATTACTAAACCAACAAAAATGCCTGCCCCTAAAAACAATACACTAATCTTGTTAAGCAAGCCAACACCCAATACACATGCTAAGACCATCCAGTTCATTGGTGCTTGCGTATTGATTAACCGAAGTATGAGATAGCTTGCTAACGACCATAAAAAAATATCGATTGAGTTCATCGAATAAAATGAAGTCATCGCGATATGAATGGGCGATAGTAAAACAACAACACTCGCTAAGAGCAAGGCATACATCTTACCACCCATTTCTTTTACCATCAAACCGGTAACAACAACGGTACCCGTATGCATCAATGTAGGTATCATACGAATGCCCGTGAGACTATCACCAAATACTAACCTACTAGCCTTGAGTAAAAAAAGTGAAAACGGTGGCTGATCTACATAGCCCCATGCCATGTGGTTAGTGCAAGCGATATAGTAAAGTTCATCGCGAAAGAAACCATACGCTCCGGCTAGGTTTGTAAAAAAATGCAAACCAAAGCAACTCATAGCAACAACGCTCAATACTATTTTCTCTGTTCGCGTAAAGGATGATACCATGTTCTTAATTTGAGTAAATGGTTTCTAACGAACTGGTAGTTTAAAAGTTGTTTGGTGCATAGTAACTGAACTTACTTTGGATAAGAGTTGTCGAATGAAATGGGTACACTCTCTCTGGTCGTAGCGTCACGCTACGACCTTTACATTTACACAAACACTAATTGAATTTCCCCTTGCCTATTGCCGTAATAATCTCCTGCACTGCTGTGTAACCATTCCTCCTCTTTTTCAACTAGACCCAAAGCTACTGGATTATTATGTATGTAAGCCGCTGATCGATCATTTCATTTGTATTGAGTTCTATCGGATGGTTATGCTGTTGCCAAAATTGAAAATATTTGTTACGCTCATTTTTAATTCCCGAATCGTACATCAAGCTTAGCATCCATTCTCTCCTACTCTCATGCATATTATTTTCAATTACCTTTCTAATATGTCTAGATGTAAAACTTTTAAAATCCCGAACTATATCTAACAACACTCCCACCTCTGTTCCTATTATCATGTGGACATGGCTTGTCATTATACAATAGCCATATACCTCTAATCCCTTATTGGTCTGGCAATACTTTATGCTGTCATACAAAACTTTCCTGTATTCTTCCCGAATAAATACATCTATCCAATGAACAACGGTAAAAGTTACAAAGTAAAGTTGCCGATTATCCCGAAATGTATATTTCCTACCCATGTTTGCTAAATCTAGCTATGGAAAAATACCAATTTAATTCAGCAATTTAAAGGTCGTAGCGAGACGCTACGACCAGTGTGTTGTGCCTTTGGTTTCTTATTAAATCATTTGCGCATCGAGAGAAAAGTAATCGGAATGATGTGTTTTATAGCGATACAAACAACTAACAAAGCATGATTGCCTTTACATTTCTGTAAATACAATCATGCTTTTCCAAAAAAAATTAAACAGTTACCCACTCTTGCTTTTTGTGGCTTTCAACAATACGCTCGCAAATCATTAACTCACGCATACCTGAAGCAAATGTAGGAAAGCTGGCGGCAGCAGGTTGTTCGCCTTTCTCGATGGCGTGATACACTTCTTTAAAAAGTTGTTTCGATGTATCGGGAAATCCTTCATTATGGCCACCCGGAAAAGTAATAATAGCGCGTGCTTCTGGATGTACCAATGATGGATCACGCATTAACTCTTGATTAGCTTCATTGCGTTTGCCAATCCATAAACTATTGGGGCGCTCTGAACAAAAGTGAAGTGTTTCTTTGGAACCAGAAATTTCTAAGTCCACACGATTTTTTCTTCCGGCAGAAACCTGACTTACGGTAGCAACACCTTTTGCACCATTGCTAAATTTCATAAGCACCGAGGCATAATCTTCGGTAGTAATCGGTACCTCTTGGTAATCTTCTGGTTGAAGCATTTTGCCACTGTAAGTCTCTATTGGTTTCAACGGTTTTTTTCTGGCTTTATGCACAGTGTTAAAATCAGCCATAACATGTGTAATAGATAAACCAGAAATATGTTCTACCAAGTCGAGTAAATGTGAGCCGATATCAGCAATTGCTCGCGACTCACCCGATTTATCCGGCTCTAAGCGCCAGTTGTAATCGGTATCATAAAATAACCAATCTTGTAAGTACGATCCGATGATGGAGTATACTTCACCCAACTCACCTTTCTCGCGCATGGTTTTCATTTGTCGGATAATCGGGTAGTAACGCAAATTAAAATGTACAGCATTTACTAACCCTTTCTTAGCTGCCAGGTTAACGAGTTCATCAGCTTCATGAATGGCTGTTGCTAATGGCTTTTCACAAATAACATGCTTACCAGCAAGCAATGCTTTTTTTGCTTGTTCAAAATGTAAGTTGTTTGGTGTACACACATGTACACTTTGTACTTCATCATCTTTTAACAAATCATCAAACGAATCGTAGTGTTTGGCAATACCCAATTGTTGCGCTTTTACTTTAGCAGTTTGTGGATCAATATCGGCCACACCTACTACCTCTACATTGGGTAATCTGCGCAAGGCTTCAATGTGCGCGGGTCCGATAAAGCCTAACCCGGCTACAGCTACTTTTACTTTTGTCATGTTGTTGGTTTAAAAATGGTTGTTCGTTGAATGCATCCAGTAAGTGAGTATCCGTTACCTACACGTTATCGGTTACGAGCACATACTTTAGCCTTTAAAAATAAGGTACATCACGCAATAGCAGATCATACTTTTCAAAAATTATCGTTCGAACCTTCATCACACTAACAGTCATTAGTAACATTTCATTACCTTAGTCGCCATTATTCCATCTCTATGCACTACTCAAAAATAAAGGGCTTAGGACATTACGTTCCTGAAACCATCATCACCAACGAATATCTTTCTACCATTATCGATACCAATAACGAATGGATTATTGAGCGCACAGGTATTCAAGAAAGAAGATGGATGGATCCTGCAAAAGATACGGTAGCCAATATGGCTGCGCACGCTTCGCGCATGGCATTAGAACGTGCCAACTTAACGACCGATGATATCGACTTTATTGTTTTTGCTACTATTACGCCAGACTATTTTTTTCCGGGTTCTGGTGTTTTGTTGCAACGCGAACTTGGATTAGATGGACGCATCGGTGCATTGGATATCCGCAATGCTTGCTCGGGTTTTATTTATGCTTTATCGGTGGCCGATCAGTTTATTAAAACGGGTATGTATAAAACTATTTTAGTAGTCGGAGCAGAAATCCAATCAACTGCCTTAGATATTACAACACGCGGACGAAACACAGCCGTAATTTTTGGTGATGGCGCTGGTGCCGCCATACTTCAGCGTGACACTACAGTCGGCATACTCTCTACGCACCTTCACTCGGATGGACGCTTTGCAGAAGAACTTTATGTAAAAGATCCTGGTAGTAGCCGGCCACATAAGGAGAGACAACCCGATCAGATACTCGATACCTCCACCTTCAAAGTTTTAATGAATGGTAATCAGGTTTTTAAACATGCCGTGGTTAGGTTTATGGAAGTTATTCAAGAAGCGCTTACTGCGAACAACCTTACGAAAGAAGATATCAACTTGCTAGTACCACACCAGGCGAACTTGCGCATTAGTCAATACATTCAAGAAAAGATGGAGTTAACCGATGATCAAGTATATAATAACATTATGCGATATGGTAACACCACTGCGGCATCTATTCCAATCGCTTTAAGTGAAGCCTGGCAAGAAGGTAAAATCAAAGAAAATGACGTTATTTGTTTAGCTGCTTTTGGCAGTGGCTTTACATGGGCCTCTGCATTGATCAAGTGGTAAACCCGATTTTTTGTGTATGAAGACCTCTACCTATAATCCCAGTCCGTTAGAAGTTGATTTTGCCAATGCGTTATACATCCTGCAAAAGGAAATTGAAACGCACCTGCAAGACAACCAGATTATTCATGTTGAAAGTAATATCCGTAAGGATAATCCCATGGTGAAATTTAGTCTGCTTGATAAAGACGGAGATCCACACGAAATTGTGGTACGCATTATTCAAATCCCCGATAAATTTTAAAAGGACTAACCGTTCTTTATCAGTTTTAGTTT
>CAYNKN010000090.1:0-10399 GCA_964397805.1 uncultured Chryseolinea sp.
AACAATACGTTTTGAGAAAATTTAACTACTGTAGCATACTTTAATGCTTCTTCTCCCAAAACTGTTCCTGCGGCTACTACAGCGCCAGTAGTATCAATGGTGCCTCCAAGCCAAGCTCCGGCAACAGCATCGGGCATTCCGGTTAGCTTGGCAATTTGTGGCATAAGTAACATCATGGGTATCGCTGTAATTAGCACCAGTGAAATTACATACGATAATTTTTTTGCATCGCCCTTAATTGCGCCCGAAGTGGCAATAGCAGCCGATACACCACATATCGCTACAGCGCTCGATAACATAGCGCGTAGCTCGTCATCGAGATTAAATTTTTTGCACAACCAAAAACTAAACTGCCACACCACGAGTACAACAGCTACCGATTGAAGTAATCCCCACGCACCCGCTTGCAATATATCGCCAAAAATAATTCCTGTACCCAACAACACTAAACCAATTTTAATATAAAGCTCCGTTTGAATAATTGGTTTTACCCATGATGGTACACGCCATACATTAGAAATGAATAAGCCTACTAACAAACTAAACAATACGATTTCAAGACCCAGATTTTTTATTGTTGCATTTCCGGTAACAACATTGGCTGCCAGCGTAATAAGGAACACCAGTAGATAGCCTAAGAAATTTATTGGTTTTAGTCTATCACCTTTCAGCCACAATCCAATTACGACTATGGCAAACATGGCTAACGCCAGAAACACAATACCTAAACCAAGCTGCGTATTAAAAACTGCCAAAAATGAGGCTGCATTATTCCATGTAAATGCAGGCAGCGATGGTTGAAAGCCCACCATGGCAAGAAGAATTAGTAGAAGGGCACACATCACTGCGGTCCAGTCTTCTGAGAGAATAGGTTTCGTCAAGATCGTAAAATTTTCTTGGCGCGAAAGTTAACCGATTAGCGGATATTTATACTTATAATTTTACAACCCGAATAAAATAAGAAGATTTATCGGTGGTGAGTTTTAGGGTATACATACCTGCATTGATCAGCTCCATATTAAGTACGGATTCTTTTAACGGAGTCTCCATCCAACTACTTACTACTTCTTTTCCTTGTAGATTAATCAACGTAACATGTACTAATCGTTCACCCTTCGGAACTCGAGCGGTTACTTGGTTATGCGTTGGGTTTGGATAAACCAGAATATTTTCATCTTGGAAAACAAAATCGTAAAAAGCTTCGATTATACAATTTGCCATCCTTACCTGCACAGCATACTGTCCTGACTGTGTAGGTTCTAATTCATTTCTAGTATAACCCTTGAGTATGTTACTGTTTAGATACCATTGGTTTTCATGCGCATAATTACTATACAATACACCATTATCTTCACGGATGTTTACTTCTTCCACAGCTGATTTAATAACCCTTACTTCCGTGCGCGGACTTTCGCAACCTGTGATTGATAAAACAGACACGTGAAAAAAAGTAGTGTCTTTAGAGATGGGTACCTGTACGAAAGGTTCGGTGGTTTGATCAATCTGAACTCCTCCGCTAAACCAACTATACGTATTGCCTGACAATCCATTTTCAATATGTAACATAGCGGTAGTTGCACCACAAAAAAATTCTACACCAATTTCGGGAATAGGATTTTTTTCTACCCTTACTGTATACTGATTTGCAATCGCCACCTGACAACCGTTTAAGTAACGAATAGTAACTTCATTGTCGGTGTCATGAAATAAATTTCTTGCGATTTCTAATCGTATTTCACCATCATCTTGTTGCAGCGTTGATGCCACCACTGTGCCGTTTAAAAGAGCTTCATAACGTATGCCTTTAAATGTATTATCTAACACTACCTCATATGCCTCTTCATGTTCGCAATGAACATCATTGGCTTGTAAAAGAGTTGGCACTGGTGGGAGTATATGAGTACTTAGTTGAATACTGAAACGATTAGATACCTGTGAATCCTTATCCGTTGTAATCGAAAACGAGTAAGCATTTTTTGATATATCAATTTGCTGATTGGTAAAAGAGTCATACAGAAAAATTGTAGCACCTTTAAATACTTGATAACGTGAAGCTGAAATCCTGTAGTTACCTACGGGCGAACGGATAAACGTACCATCACTACGTGTGGGAAAATAAAGTTTAAGAGGTATCGACTTTTCACAATCTACTTTATCAAATGCAGCAATGGCCAATGAAATACCTGCTGCTTCAAACGCAATGTTTACACCATCATTCGTAAACTTGGGAATATCAAAATCATCTATTAATTCAGTAGCGCCATCGCGTAAGCGCAGATTAGTATGATCTGTGTGTTGCTCGTTACTAACTGTTATTTTTATGTAGTCTGGTTCATTAATTGATTTTCGAAAAAACGCCTGGCTATCTAACGTTTTAACCACTTCGCTAACAGTAAGTACGGGTAGGGGTTCCGTTGCTCTAACCCAAAGAGCTTGTCCTTTAGCAATTCGTCCACTTTCCAAATTTCCAATGCTACCATCCCAATATCTAAAGTCACCGAGTGCATTATCCCGAATAGCAATCCCCGGAGCGATGCGCTCCTTTACCCAACCCGCTGCATCCCAGTCAATAGCAGCTGCATACGGATTGCCCACTAAATTCCATCGGTCATCTACAGAAGTACCTGTAAATGTTACGGGTAAATTAATGTCTCCTTGATTGAGCAATCCGGTTACACTCCAGCGTGTTGATGCAATTGCCTGGCGGATAAAAGCTGCGTAACCAACACCGGGCACTAATAGGTTTTCGCTGGCCAATCCATTAGTTGGATACGCAATCCATCCACCATCTCCTGCTAAGGTTTCATCATAATAAAAAAAAGATGGATTGACAGCATTAATACCTGGGCCTGTGCTCGGATCAACAAATGTTCCGGTTATCGGAAAATCTTCCTGAAGTTGTGCTACGGTTGCATTACTTACTGCGCTGGAAATGTATCGATAAATGCGACCTTCACCGGCCATAAATCGCTGCACGGTAACATCACCTTCGATTGTCGAGCCTACCGGCAGACTTCCAATAGCAGCGTCTTCATCCCCATCATCTGAAGCAGAAAGTATCACCAGATTGCCATCGCTCTGAATGGTTGTGTTTGTAGATGATACTGTAAGGTTACCAGATAGGCCAACACTACTACTAAAATGTACTGCAGCCGATGGTTTATTGATGATAACGTGATGGAGGGTATTATTAGCCAGATCAACTGCTTGATAGTTTGCACCGGTAAGTATAACAGTACCTTGATTAGCATTAAGTATACCTCCAGGTTCGGCTATCATATTAGCTGTAAAATTAAAATCAGTTTCTGGTAAGGATAACGTAGTGCCTGCACGTATTACTATATCGCCTGTGATGGTAGTGCCGGGCAGAAAATTTACTCCATTTGGATTTAAAATATCGGTAGTAACAGCTTCGGTAATAGTACCCGCATTAAAAAAATTCTGAGGTTCCGTTCCTGTTAATTCAATATATCCCAACCCTGTTCCCGGTCTGCGAACGGTTATGGTTCCTTGCTCTACCGTAAAATCGCCTTGCAACTTCATGGTGCCTACACCAAGCGCTGTGGCAGATGCTAATCGCAATGGACTGGTGGAATTCATTATAAAATTACCGGCTACATTTACTTCGCACGTACCTGTTGTGGTAAAGTAGCAAGAGGCTGTAGCTGTAGAAAAGAGTTTAAAATCACCACCAATATTAATTACCGTATTAGCAGCGCGACTAAACCATACTTCTGAATTTCCTTCGATAACTAAATCTCCACCAATGTTAATCGTGTTTAATGCTTGTCGATCCAGGGTAAACCGAAGAACACCTCCATTCGTATTTTTAACCACAAAGTTTCCACGCACATCCTGAATATTTCCTAAAAGCTCTATAAAGCTTGATGTTGATTGATTGGGGCAATCGTACAAAATATTTCCATATGATTGATTCCATGGAGTTGTATTTAGTGAGCGAGAAGAGACAAAACCAGTTAAGGCCATCGTAGCGTTTATATCCCAAGTGGCCAGTGGTGGCTTACCGGCTATACCAACAAAACGATGCTCATACATTGAACCTTCTCTAAAAAAAGTATTTATAGCAGATGTTCCCTCCAACCTCACACTGTCTTCGCAAACTAATGTACCGTATACATCGAGTATACCTGTAGGTCGTACATCTAGGTCGTAAGTTTTAGTAGAATCATAAGCTACAACAAGGGTCGCTCCCGCTTCAATAAAGAGAGTATGATTAACGGTTAGTTCATCGACAGTAAGTAACGTATCTGCCGGAATACTTACTGCATGTAAAATTTCAATACTACCCGAAGAAGCATTAGGGACAATACCATCATTCCATGTAGATGGCGAACTCCACTTTCCTGATTGGATTGTAAAAGATTGGGCGCTACCGGGTGAGCTAATCGCTAACATGCCCACAACGCCCAAGAGTGTGATGAGGCATTTCATCTGTTTAAAATTTGACTTTTTTATGGCCCGATGGAATCTCGCTGGGTGGATAATCATCCCAACGAGTGACTTTTTAGTCATGCTCGATTTCATAATTTCAGATAACGGTTGCCTGAAAGTAGCAACAAATTTTAAAGAATCAGCCGCAGCCTAAATTTTTTTTCAAATCACGCAAAGGCATACCACCATACGTATTGTCGTTATTGGCTGCCGTATTTTCCTCCGCAGCTTTATTTTCCTTTTTTTCTACGGGTACTTGCTTCTTCGCTTTTGGTTTCTTACTCATGTTGCTATAGTTTGTTGAGGCCTAGATAATCTACTTCATGTATTTTATACACGGTTCCACTAGAACAAGTTCGTTTTTCTGATAACCATCACTTCTTCAATTCCGAAACTGTTATAAATCATTGCACAGGATTAGAACCACCTCTATATTTGCCTTGTTTAAATTTAATCTAAATAAGTTATAATGGCAGAGAGCCAAAAAAGTGTAGCCCAAATGAGTCCTGGTGAAGTAGGTGTAGTGGCTGGGTTCACAGACGAGCATCTTTCGGTTAAACTTATGGAAATGGGATGTTTACCCGGAGTAACCGTGCGATTTAATTTTATGGCACCCTTTGGAGGCCCTGTTTGTATAAGTGTTTCTGGCTACGAACTCTCTTTGCGCTTAAGCGAAGCCGCAACTATTTCAATTCTCCATTAATGGCTAAAGCGCGCAGGCCTAAAATCGCTTTAATAGGGAACCCTAATTCAGGGAAATCTTCTTTATTCAACCATTTAACCGGTCTCAATCAAAAAATAGGAAACTTCCCCGGTGTTACTGTCGAAAAAAAAACAGGCACCTGTACGCTTGCTGATAACTCGGTAGTCGAAATTATTGATCTGCCCGGCATTTATAGCATTTACCCGCGTAGCCTTGACGAGCAAATTGTTGCTGAAATCCTGTTAGATCACCGCTCGCCCGAAACACCTGATAAGGTGGTAGTAATTGCCGATGCCACCAACTTAAAACGTGGGTTTCTACTTCTCACACAAATTGTTGATATCGGTATCCCCACTGTGTTAGTACTTAATATGATGGACTTGGTAGCAAAGGCTGGCATTAGCTACGATTTTATTGCACTCGCCAAAAAACTAGGAATACCTGTTGTGCCTATTAATGCGCGAAATGGTGTTGGTTTAGATAAACTCAAAAAAGTACTGAGCAAGCCGCTTCAGCTTCCAGCCAAACCTATATTCCCCATTTGGAAAGAAGTACAGGAACCCATTGCCGAACTGCGTGAGTTGTTAGAAGTAGATAACGATTATGAAGCCTATCAATTTTTAGAACAACCTAATTCACTTAAGTTTCTACGAGAAGATCAGCGAAAAATAGTGAATGCTATTCGCGAGAAGCACGCATTCTTTCCGGGCAAATTTCAAGGTGCAGAAACTGTTTTACGCTATGGTTTCATCCAAGATTTACTCACCGAAATTACTTTAAAAAATTCTGACAATACGTGGAAACATAACTCCACACAATTGGATAAGGTGCTAACCCATAAAGTATGGGGTTATCTTGTTTTTTTCGGGATATTGTTTTTGATTTTCCAATCCATTTTTGCATGGGCAACGGTGCCCATGGATATAATTGATAGTGGCTTTGCCCAGTTAAGCGGGTACCTCAGTAACGTTTTACCAGAAGGGCCACTAACGCGACTTCTCACCGAAGGTATCATTCCTGGGCTCGGAGGAATCTTAATTTTCATTCCGCAAATTGCCATCCTATTTGCCTTCATTTCCATACTGGAGGAGTCGGGCTATATGGCACGTGTTGTCTTTCTGATGGATAAGGTGATGTGCAAATTTGGTCTCAACGGAAAAAGTGTTGTGCCACTTATGTCGGGGGTAGCATGTGCTATACCGGCCATCATGGCTACGCGTACGATCGATAATTGGAAAGAGCGAACCATAACCATTATGGTTACTCCGCTTATGAGTTGTTCTGCTCGACTTCCCGTTTTTACTATTCTCATTGCCCTTATTGTACCCGATGAAAAGGTATTGGGCTTTTTTAATATTCAAGGCTTAGCCTTAATGGGTTTATACCTGCTGGGCTTTGTGGCTGCGTTGGGTTCTGCTTGGGTTATGAAGTTGCTTATAAAAGTAAATGAGCGCAGCTATTTAATTATGGAATTGCCTACCTATAGAATACCGAAGTGGTCTAATGTAGGGTTAACCATAGTAGAGAAAACAAAAGCATTTGTAATTGAAGCGGGTAAAATAATCATGGCTATCTCCATTGTTTTATGGGTGCTGGCCAGCTATGGCCCGGGCGATGCCATGGACAATGCGCGCGCGACTATTCTTGCTCAGCCCGAAACTGTTGGTTTAGATGACGATGCTATTGAAAACAAAATTGCTGCCTTCAAATTAGAGCATTCGTATGCGGGTGTAATTGGTAAAAGTATTGAGCCCGCTATTAAACCATTAGGCTACGATTGGAAAATTGGTATTGCACTTATTACCTCCTTTGCTGCGCGTGAAGTATTCGTTGGAACAATGGCTACCATTTATAGTATTGGCAGTGCCGGTGAAGACGACACCGCTACTATTAAAGAGCGCATGCGTGCCGAAGTAAATCCCGAAACCGGAGGCCCGCGATTTACACCCGCAGCCGGATTCTCGCTATTGGTATTTTATACCTTTGCTATGCAATGCATGAGCACCATAGCAATAGTTTACCGCGAAACAAAGGGATGGAAGTGGCCGCTCATTCAGCTTACCTATATGAGCTTGCTCGCTTATCTTTCTGCCCTATTTGTTTTTCAGGTATTCTCCTGATCGATTGCGCCAGAATTTCTATCTTCGAGGCTTATGGCGAATGAGGCTTCGAGAAATTACCAACTTGGTTTACTATACTTTACACATTTGCTGATTTGCGCAGATGGTGTAACTGATGCCAAAGAAATTGATGCCGTGGAGAAGTTGATGCGCCATGAGCAAATACCGCCTGATCTTTACACTACATTTCAACATACTTTAGTCGATAAAAAAGAACGGGAAATTTATACACTCGGTCTTGATCTGGTGAGTGCATGCACCAAAGAAGAAAAACTAAACATTTTTTCTACCCTCTACCGCTTGGCAGAAATTGATGGTCGGGTACATTTAAAAGAAATTAAAATGCTGTTGTACTCCATCCGATCGGCAGGCATTGAATTTGAAGACGTAGTAAATTATACCAAACTTCATCCATCACCCTTTTAATTCTTCTTTGATGCGTCAACTTTTAATGCTATCAATTTGTATATGGCTGGCAGCGTGTAAAAACAGTCCAGAACCAATCAATAAATTCTCAGATCCACTAATCGTGCAACTCTACGATTTTCAAGATCGAAGAAACACCGATAGTTTATTACGCTACCTACAGCATGATGATGCACGTTATCGAATGGAAGCAGCGCTGGCCTTTGCTTCCCTTCAAGATAGTAGCGCCATTGATGCGCTACATAAGTTACTGCTCAACGATACGGATGTTGAAGTACGTAAACACGCAGCTTTTGCGCTGGGGCAAACTGTAAACAAAAAAAGTGCAGAAGCTTTAGTGCAAGCATATCCGCTAGAAAAAAAAGCAGACGTACTCAATGCTATTCTTGAAGCCTATGGTAAGACTACTTCACGCTGGTTGGTAGAAATAGACCCCGCAGATACTACGCTAAGTGCCGGTTTTGCGTGGGGGTTAAATCGCTATGCCGCACGCGGATTAGCCGATAGCTCACTTCATGTTATTGCCGCTCAGTTTCTAAAATCCAACTACAATAACAACACGCGCTTAGCGGCCGCGCATTACTTTGCCCGAAGTGCTCAAAAATTTGATTTTGTAGCCAATACACTGATTACCGCTGCAACAACGGATAGCAATGTGGATGTACGTATGGCGGCTGCATTTGCACTGCGAAAAATTACTTCGGATGATGTGCTGATGGCCATCGATAAAATTTTACAAACAGAACCTGACTACCGAGTTCGAATAGGTGCTCTGCGTGCACTGCAACAATTTCCAATTGAACAAGTAAAAACTACGCTACTTACTTCGTTGAAAGATTCGAGTACGCACGTTGGTATTGCTACCGCAGAAATTATACAAAGTATAGATACCCAATTGTTTTGGGAAGAGTTACTCAAGCTGGCTCGCGAAACTGCCAACTGGCGAATTCAAGCTTTGTTGTATGATGCTGTTCTAAAAAGCACAGAACAGTCTGATGTGGTCGATGAAATTCAAACTCGATATAATCAGTCAACTAATCCTTATCAACGTGCTGCTTTACTCACGGCCTTACAACGTTCAGTTACTTCGTACAAATTTATTTACAATGAACTGCTTAAAGCTGACACCCCCGTGGTGCGATCTGCAACAGTTAGCGCATTAGTCTCTATTAACAAGCACAAAAACTTTACTCCTGCACTACAAAAAACTTTTGTTTCGCTGTAT
The DNA here is from genome assembly GCA_964397805.1 of uncultured Chryseolinea sp. GTDB lineage: Bacteria > Bacteroidota > Bacteroidia > Cytophagales > Cyclobacteriaceae > Chryseolinea. The sequence continues at coordinate 8,927 of CAYNKN010000090.1, forward strand.
AGTGATGCGCTACAAATTCCAGATCTCGCCATTATTGGAACAATAGCCGGAACACTATCAGACTCTACATTGGGTTACAAAAAAATTATTACCGACTACTCCTTTCTTCATAGAGCAAAAGAAAAACTATCGCTACCGAAAGACAATGAAGCACTTCAACCGCTAGAAAAAGCAATTGCCTATTTTGAAAACAAACCATATAAACCCGTGGTAAATAATTTTAATCACCCAATTGATTGGGAATTGGTTAAGCGTACGCCCAGCAACCAACAGGCTACACTAAAAACAACACAAGGTGATATAAACATTAGGCTGTTAGTGGAAGAAGCACCCGGATCGGTGGCTAATTTTATTTCATTAGTAAACGCATCGTATTACGATGGAAAAAATTTTCACCGTGTTGTACCCAACTTTGTAGCACAAGCAGGCTGCAACCGGGGCGATGGTTGGGGAGGCGAAGATTATTCTATTCGCTCAGAATTCTCTATGCGCACATACACCACCGGTAGTGTGGGTATGGCCTCTGCCGGAAAAGATACAGAAGGTACTCAATGGTTTATAACACATTCACCAACACCCCACCTCGATGGCCGGTATACTATATTTGCCGAAGTAACCGCGGGCATGGACATCGTGCATCAATTGGGAGTAGGCGATAAAATTTTACAGGTTACGCTTCATAAACAATAGCCTCTTTCATGTACCATCGGTAACTTGCCACCCAAACTAGAAGCTCTTGAATCAATCATTTCAGCAAAACTTTAAACTAGGCATTTTAGGCGGAGGTCAGCTCGGGCGAATGCTTATTCAGTCTGGTATCGATTTTAATATTCCGTTTAGTATTCTCGATCCAGACGAACATGCACCTTGTGCTACCTTGGCCGAATTTCATCACGGAAAACTTACCGACTATGATACGGTAATGAAGTTTGGCGCTTCATGCGATATACTGTCCATTGAAATTGAAAATGTTAATACGGCTGCGTTAAAAGAATTAGTGAAGATGGGGAAGAAAGTTTTTCCTCAACCCGAAATCATCGAACTGGTTCAGGATAAGCGCACACAAAAAGAATTTTATCGTGCTAATAATATTCCTACTGCCGATTTCATACTAGTAGAGAATGCGGCAGATATACAAAAGAATAAACACCTGTTACCTGCCGCCAATAAACTTGCGCGTGATGGATATGATGGTAGAGGGGTTCAGCTACTACGAACAGATGATGATCTTACGCGTGCCTTTGATGCCCCCGGAATACTCGAACAGCTAATCGATTTTGAAAAAGAAATTGCCGTTATCGTAGCTCGCAATGAAAACGGAGAAGTAAAAACTTTTCCGGTGGTAGAAATGGTTTTTCATCCTACCCATAATTTGGTGGAATACCTTTTTGCTCCGGCAAATCTTCCCGAACATGTCATTCAGGAAGCCGATCAACTTGCTCGAAAAATAATTACTACCTTGGGTATGGTGGG
>CAYNKN010000091.1:0-10394 GCA_964397805.1 uncultured Chryseolinea sp.
CATCGTAAACTTTCACTCCATAAAAAAATGAAGGCCAACGCTGCAATCGGAACTGCCCAGAGTACAGTATTATAAGCAGTTAATAGTTGCAGCCCGGCAACCGCACCTACAATGTTTCCTGCTTCGTAAGCTGCGCAGCCAGCTAATACAACCAATCCAACACTCCACTTTAATACGGTACCACGTGTTGTCCCAAATTTTTTTTCTATGGCCTGTCCTAAGTTTAGTCCGCTAGCAATCACTATACGAGCCGCTACTTCTTGCAGCATAATGCAAGCAAGTATAGAAAACGTAATAGCCCATACTAAACTAAGTTTAAATGTAGCACCGGCCGTAAGTGCCGTTGTAAGTGTACCTGGACCAATAAAAGCTGCCGCGATAACCGACCAGATAATAACACTATGCCAGGGTAATCGCTTTGTCACCGTACTCGTTGGTCTAGATTTTAAATAACGTTACTCAATTGCTCTTTTATTTTTTCTAATTCCTCTTTCATTACCACAACATGTTTTTGAATTTCTGCATCGTTGGCTTTCGAGCCAATGGTATTAATTTCTCTTCCAATTTCTTGCGCTATAAAACCCAGTTTCTTGCCATTACTTTGAGTCTCTTTTAAAATTTGCTTAAAGTAATCCAAATGCGATTTCAATCTTACCTTCTCTTCGTTAATGTCTAACTTTTCAATGTAGAAAATAATTTCTTGCTCTAACCGATTTGTATCAAATCCTTCCTCGCCAAAAAAACTTACTACATTCCCTTTAAGTCGTTCGCGAATACGCAAGATACGTGGACTATCTAGTGCTATTACCTTATTCAGTTGATCAAAAATTGTTTCTATACACGATAGTAACATACGCTCCAGTACCTCTCCTTCGGCCTTACGGAATTGATCACACTTTGTAATCGCATCCATCAGACACTTCTTTACTTTTAACCATTCTTCTTCGCTTGCTCCTTCTTTAGCCGAATTCTCAACTACATCAGGAGAGCTTAGCGCTAGCTCAAATAATTTTTCGCTAGGAGCGCCAACGCCATCGGCTAATTTTTTTAGTTGGTTATAGTATGCCGTGAATAACGACTCGTTATATGTTTGCTTAATTTGTGCTTCACCTGTTCGGAGATATTCTATCGCAACAGATACTTTGCCTCGTTCTAGTTTTTCACTAATCAGATTACGCACTTCAATTTCTTTATCCGAAAAAATTCGAGGTAAGCGCAGATTCAGATCAAGAAATTTTGAGTTTAGTGTTTTAACTTCTGCGTTAATCTGAACCTGACCGTTGTCGTCAGAAAGTTGGCCAAAGCCTGTCATTGATTTAATCATGCAATAAAAATTGATTGAATGTGCAAATTACAAAAAGGTATCAGGCAACCACATCGCTTACCACCTTTATGCAAACTAAAACTAATTGTATGAAATGTTAAAAATCGAAACCGAGTGTAACGTAGAATTTTGGTTTCATTACTTCATAATTTTCAACCGGCCACGCCAAATCGAATTTAATGTAGTAGCCAAGCATAACTGTACGCATACCTAACCCATAACTATATAACCACGGGTTTAAGTAATTTTTTATTTGTGCTTGAAAAGGGCCATTAGTAATCTCGGTATAGCTTACACTATTCTCTGAACTAAAGGGTGGCTTACCCGACCAACTTGTACCAATATCATAGAAGGCAATAAACTGCATGTTCCGTAAGAAGTTAGAAGAAATGGGGCCACTAGAAAGTGCTTTTACTAAAGGAACTCTAAACTCGGCATTACCAATCATGGCGCTGTTTCCGAAAATAGTACCATAGTCAAACCCGCGTAACGAAGTAGCAAACTCGGCAAACAAAATATCTTGTGTTTCGGAAGGAAAACCTAACGGATTAGGTTCGCCTTTACTTGTGCGGCCACCAGTTCTTAAATTATTGAAGAACCAATTATCCATACCTCCTAACAGATATACCTTCGGAGCATTTCCAAAAAAGGTTCCTGCAAAACCGCGTACAGCAAAAACAATTTCCTTATATATTTTTTGATAGTGACGCACATCAATACTTGCCTGACTAAAACTTAAGTTGGCATTGCCAATGCCTTGATGATGCTGAAATACCAACTTACCGCGCGTACCTTCAATAAGATTTAGCCCGGCAGATACAGAATTATCATAAACAACTTCTGCCCGAAATCCACCATACAAATTATTGGTAGGGTTTTCTGTAGTTGGCGTAATAGGGATATCCTCAAGCCCCAAGTAAGAAGATCTCGCTAACGCTGCAAATGGTTTTGCTGTTAAACGAATACGATCTGATACAGGAAGTGAAGCACCTACTTCAAATCGATTTAACGAATAGTGATAGAGGTTCCGTTGTGAACCTGGTTCACGCGGTGGAGCTGGCCATCGCAAACCTCGCCTGTCTACTCGTGCACTAAAATCAATCATTGACTTTAGATACTGAAACTCGCCATAGAAATCGCCATTGCGCAAATCGATGCTACTCATTATACCACCAAAGAATCGATAGTTTTCTAACATATCATTCATCTGGGTTTCTAACGAAATACCTAGACCTCGAAGCGGATCGACCACCAATGAAGTCACCAGATTATTTGCACTAAATTTTGATTCGTATGGAAACGGCCCAGTGATTCGGCTCTTGTCGCGTGCTTTCATGTAGCGAGTAAGAAATGACTCGGTTACTTGAGGCTTGGCTACTTCATCTTCGAACACATAGTTATCGGTATTCACAACATCAGGCTTCTTCTCAGGCACACTAATTTTTACCGTGTCTATCGGTGCGCCTACTAGTTGAATAGTGTCTGCAGTAACTAATGTATCCTGTTGAACAGGGATTGTATCGCTTTTGGCTTGAGATTCTTTTAACCGCGCATTGAGCAAATCTTTGATGCTCATACTTTTGTTAGTTACCTCCTCTTGCTTACGCCTTTCACGAATTACCCGTGCTTGCTGTAATTCCTTTCTACGTGTAGCAGGAGTAAAGACCTGCCGGCTTAAATTGAAACTTCGATCAACGAAAATATTCTCTTTCATAGACTTATTCGTTACCATAGCCATGGTGCCCGAAGCAAAATTTAAATCAAAGTCTTTAATGCTCGATGAGTAGTTCGTGATTTGCGTATAGATACCTGTTGATCGGCTATACTTAAACAAATTAGTAATACCGCGTTGGTCGCTCAGGTAGTAAAAATTGTTTTCGTCCATAGCGAGCGGCTTATGATCTTTACTTAATGTATTCGTGATGCGTTGAAGTAAAAACTTGGTACTGTCTAAGTCGTAAATAAATAGGTTATAGTTATCGGTAAGTTGGTCGAGTTGCGGTTTTGCTACAGAACGCAATGTATCGGTAGGACGATTTGAACTAAATACAATGCGGTTGGTGCCGGGTATAAAAACTGGATCGAGATCATCATACATATCGTTGGTAAGTCGCCTTACCCGATCTCTTCTGGCACTTAGCAAAAATAAATCGCTCTTCCCTTCAAAGTCGGCACTTAAAATTACCAACCTTCCATTACCCGAAAAATCAAAACTACGCACATTACTAAAGCGCTCTAGTTCGCGAGGTAATTTGGTATTGGTTCCAAAATCGTATAACCAAAAAACATACTGCCCGTGCTTTACACCAATAACACCCAGTGTATTGGCATCGCTCCATGCAATGAGTGGTTGCCTATAGTCAACCCGTTGCTTAATTACTTTTGTTCCACCAGAAATAACCTTCTTTTCTTTTCCTGTTTCCAGTGAGCGTACTTTTATATTGTAGTGCCCTCTGTCATTTTCGGCATAAGCCACAAAGCGTCCGTCAGGACTAATCTTCACGGTAGTAAACTCGGTGGTTTTATTTTGTTGTCGTGTAAACGAAATACTATCATCTGGAGTAATGTATGATTTAGCTACTAAAGACTCCATGTCGGCATAGTACTTTCTCCATTCAATCATTAACTGCCGGAAACTTATACCCAACGTAATCAATACACTTTTTTCTTCGTTGCGTGTTACACGTGTATAATTTAAAATATTAGCTACACTACTCTTACCGTACTTCTCAGCAATAAAATTCCAAATAGACTGGCCTACTAGGGCACCTTCTTTACCAGAAAGTTTTGTAGCCCGTGAAGCTTTTTTAGTGCGCATTAATTCGCGAATGTAATCGTCCATTTCCAGCGTCCATCCTTTACTCACATACAACGATGCTCCCGATACAAACCAGTCGGGCAAGTTCATTAAAATAGAACTTTGAAACATATCTTTAAGATTGCCCCCAAACATCATTTCGTTTAACATAAGATCAGATACTTTGAAGAGCAATTCTTCTTTAAATTCTTGTGCTGTACCTAAATGAGCAACTTCTACATATGGTTTAATAAATTCGGTTTCGCCACCTACACTAAATACATTATGATTTAGCCCAACGTTACTTTGGCGCAAATCAGTTAACGAGTTGTAAAGAAAAATTTTCGATTTATAGTAAGGAGGGTATCCAATCAAATCAGTAATGCGGTCAAACTCCGCCTCTAAAAACTCAAGTGCTTCTTGTGCTACGGCTTTGCGCGCATCGTAATAGTAAACGTCAAAATTTTCACCACTTAAGTACACCCAATCAAACTGCCGGTATTGAATACGATTTTTACCAAAAGCTTCGCGAGCCTGCTGCGCAGAAACCTGCAAAAAACCTGTTAACAAAAAGGTAAAGACAACTAAAAATCTACTTCGCAAAGTCATACTATTTTGAGGAATTCGAATATAAGGATTTATAACGTTCAATATCTACTTCTTTGTTTAAGGGCTCTCCATTTTCTAACCAACGGACTAAAACCTGCGAAAAATAAGGTGCGAGACTAACACCTTTAGTACCCAAACCATTAAAAACAACGACATTTTTTAACTCCGGATGTCGACCTAAAATAGGCCTCCTATCTGGCGTAGTGGGTCTCCATCCCCAGTCTTGTCCTACCCACTCAATCGGAAAACGGATCAATTCGTTCATTTTACCTTCTAATTCTGTCCGAGCCTTTTCTGTTATCGTATCTGACACATCGTGGTGGTTATACGTTGACCCAACGCGCCAATTTCCCTGATCATCCATCGGCAACATGTATACCCCTCTATTTAGTATCATAGCATGCTTAACACTTGAATGTATCTGCAATGTTTCACCTTTCAACGGTTTTATCGGCAACCAATTAAACCACGTATTTTGGTGGATACCTTGGCAACAAACTAATGTCTCAGCTTCATAGTCCCTAAAACGAATGTGATTGGCCGAAACGTATACGTCATTGGCTTGCACAAAAGTATACGCTATGGCCTCATCTTTTTCCAACAACTGTCTTACAGCTTGAAGATAGGCTACCGTATTTAAGTAGCCGCAACGATTCAATAGTAATCCCCCGAAAGGATCATTAAGGGATGTATCGATCGGTTTCGTGCGTACCTCTTTTATATAATCAATGTATTCTGAATCTGCGCTTTTTGCCATCCATTCATTTTGTTCCTCAACGGTTAAAAAAGGTCTGTACAACGGCATCGGATAAAAAAAAGACTGTTTAGTAAGTCTTTCGGCTTCCGTATAAAATTGATCTAGGTAAGGAAAAAGTGCATCGGCCAACCAGGTCTTTATCATTTTTTTGCCAGTAATTGGATTAAACAAACCAGCAGCAATTTTGGATGACGTATTGCGCACAGGATCGTCAATCACTAAAAAGCGCTTCCCGGTATGGCGCAACTGCAAAGCAACCGCTGCACCGGCTAAACCAAGACCAACAATAATATAGTCTACTTTTTTTGGCAAGTTGATATCAATTTATGAGGGCAAACTAAATAGAATCTGTGGAAACCTTTCACTCCTACTTACAATACCTTTACTTTTGAAAAAATCTGTCGGCATGCTGCACATCAAATCTTTTGTTTTCAATCCGTTCCAAGAAAATACCTATATACTTTATGATGAAACAAACGCCTGCGTGATTATTGATCCGGGTTGTTATGAGCCCGCTGAGCGTGATGCGGTAACGAACTTTATTGAAAGTAAGGGGCTATCGGTTACGATGTTGTTAAATACCCATTGTCATGTCGATCATGTTTTGGGAAATTATTTTATTAAAGAGCATTATAACGTGAAGCTCCATATTCACGAAAAAGATAAACTGGTTTTAAGTTCTGTTCGTGTATATGCGCCCAATTACGGGTTCCCACTTTATCAAGAAGCAGAACCTGATGCTTACCTTGAAGAAGGGGATAAAGTAGTTTTCGGAAATCAAACGTTAGAGGTTCTTTTTGTACCAGGGCATGCTCCTGGGCATATCGCTTTTTATCATCCACAAGAAAAAATTGTAATTGGTGGCGATGTTCTTTTTAAGAATAGTATTGGAAGAACCGATTTACCCGGAGGTAATCACGACACGTTAATTGAAAGCATTCAACAAAAACTATTTACCTTACCCGATGATGTTGTTGTTTACACCGGACATGGCCCCGAAACAACTATTGGGTTTGAAAAAAGAACGAATCCATTTTGCGCAATCACCCTATAAGTAGTGTCTCGCATGCTAAAGCACTTACCTAATTTTTTAACCTGTTGCAACCTGATTTGTGGGTGCCTCGGCATCGTGTTTTTGTTTGAGGGCAGCGAAATACCAACCGCCTACTTTATTTGGGCTGCCTGCGTTTTTGACTTTTTTGATGGCTTTGCCGCACGCTGGCTCAAGGTTTCGTCTGCCATTGGAAAAGAACTTGATTCGCTAGCCGATATGGTGAGTTTTGGTGTTTTGCCTGCACTCTTCTTATACACCATGATATCATTGGAATCTCCAATTCCCTATTTGCCATATTTGGCACTACTTGTTGCCGTGTGCTCCGCTTTACGCTTAGCCATTTTTAATGTTGATGAAACCCAGTCAGACTCATTTAAAGGCTTGCCTACTCCAGCCAACGCACTGTTTATTACCGCATTGCCTTTTTTAGATACTCTTAATCTCGACTTTATATTCAGCCCTGTTATATTAAGTGCTATTACCGTCATTTTCTCCCTGCTCTTAGTTTCCCGTATCGATTTGTTTGCCCTAAAATTCAAAAATTTTAGCTGGGCTGAGAACAAAATACGGTTTACTTTCCTTCTTATAGCAGTATTACTACTGGTGGCACTTAAATGGGCTGCTATTCCTTTTGTGATACTAACTTATATTGCTCTTTCGTTAGGGAGCCGGGTATTTTCGAAATAAATCTATACTATTAACTTTTGACGTTGCGTCACGCCACTATTATCGGTATTTTCATACTTCTGCTGTTATGTGCAGCATCGCTTAGCTGTGTGGCTCAGGAGTCCGTACTGCATACTGGCAAATGGTATAAAGTAGCCGTAGATCAATACGGGGTATTTAAAATAAATTACGATCTCTTCCGCAAAATGGGCTTTGATCCCACACAAACAGATCCACGAAAAATTAAAATTTTTGGTAACGAAGGTGGTATGTTGCCCCAAGCCAATAACATCGCTCGTCCTGCCGACTTAATAGAAAACGCCATCTACGTAAAAGGAGAAGACGATGGTGTTTTTCATAAAGACGATTATATTTTATTTTTTGCACAAGGGCCAGACTACATGAAGTACGATGCTAGTCGTACGATTATGGCCTACCAAAGCAACTTATACAGCACCAAAAATTTTTACTACATAACAGTAGGCAGAGACAACGGCAAACGCATTACTCAAGCTGATGGTATAACTGGAACCTTTCCGGTAGTGGAAGATTTTGATGACTTTGTTTTTCACGAAGTAGACGAATACAATGAATTAAAATCTGGTCGTGCTTGGTATGGCGAACGCTTTGAACAGACTACGCAACGCACATTTTCATTTCCATTAAACGGCATTGTTGAAAACTCAACCATAAAAATTGTCTCGCATGTAATGGCGCAAGCTTTTGCCACTACATCGTTTCAAGTATCAGTTAATAATCAGCTTGTTGTCGAGCAAAGCATTTTACCCATTCCCAATACACAGTATGGTATAAAAGGAAGAGACAAACGCGATACGGTTTCTATTCTTGAATCAACCGTGGGTGCATCCGCGCGAACAACACAAGAAATACGGTATCAATATCAAAAATCCACTTCTGCAAAAAACACCGGGTTCCTCGATTTATTTTTGATCAACGTTACCCGAAAGCTAGCGCTCTACGGTAACCAAACTATTTTCCGATCGCCCTCTAGCCTTCAACAACCAACATCAACGTACAGGGTAGGTGGTGTATCAACGACAAGTATGATCTGGGATATAACCGATCGTTACAACCCCAAGCTCCAACCTTTTACAATTCAAAATAGCGTGGGGATGTTTTCTGCAAACAGCAATACCTTGCGTGAGTTTATTGTGTTTACTAATTCGGTAAATGCACCCGAACTAATCGGCAACGTTACAAACCAAAACCTGCGGTCGTGGGCAACACCTAACTTGCTTATTGTTACGCGCGATGCCTTTCGAAGTGAAGCTCAACGGCTGGCCGATCATCGCCAGCAGCATAATGGCTATCAAGTAGCAATCGTTACACTGGAAGAAATCTTTAATGAATTTTCATCGGGCCGTCAGGATGTAAGTGCCGTGCGTGATTTCGCCAAACTACTTTATGATAAAAATCCGGCTACTTTTAAATCACTGCTTTTTATTGGCAGAGCCTCGTATGATTATAAAGATCGCGTTGCTCAAAACACTAACTATGTACTTACTTACGAATCGCGTAATTCATTAGCTCCTTTAGAAACCTATTCTTCGGATGACTACTTCGCGTTGCTTGAAGATCATGAAGGTAATTGGGGAGAAAATCCAAGCCAAAATCACACAGCCGATATTGGTGTAGGACGTTTGCCCATCAAAAATCTGCGTGAAGCTCAAACCGTAATCGATAAAATTATTGCTTATGATATCGATCCAAAAAGAAAAGGAAGTTGGCGTAAAGAGATTGCCTTTGTGGCTGATGATGGAAGTACCTCCGATGGCTTTACTACCATTCACCAAAACCAGGCAAATATTTTGGCCGAAAGTATTGAAACCAATCAACCCGAGTTTAACACCAAAAAGATTTTTTTAGGAGCATTTCAAAAAACAGTTCGTCCGAACGGAGAAACGATTCCCGAGGTAAATAAAGCTATCGCTAACCAGTTTGAACAAGGCTCGCTTATTATCAATTACACTGGGCATGGATCGGAAAGACTATGGGCCGATGAACGTGTTTTTACGGATGCCGATATCGATGCACTCGAAAATAACTTATATCCATTTTTAGTTACCGCTACCTGCGAGTTTGGTAGACACGATAATCCCGGAGAAATCTCCGGAGCCGAGCGAAGTTTACTCCATGCCAATGGTGGGGCTGTTGGTTTAGTAACCACTGCGCGGCCTGTAAACTCCAGCACAAACTTTGGACTGAACCAAGCATTTTACGCAGCGCTATTTCAACAAGAGGAGGGCAAGTATATAACCATTGGTGAGGTATTTAGACGAACTAAAAACAACAGTATTAGCGGAGTAGCCAACCGAAATTTTTCACTACTAGGTGACCCTTCCATGACGTTGGCACTTCCGTATGCGTCTGTTCAGGTAACAGAAATAACTACCGCAGAAGGTAACGATACCTTAAAGGCTTTATCGACAGTAACTATTCGTGGAGCAATTGTAGATGAAGATGGTGTATTGATAAACAATTTTTCGGGCAGTGTAGAGGCAACCTTGTTTGACAAGCGTACACAATTTACAACCATCGGCAGGAACAATCCAGCTTTTCAATTCAACGAATGGCACAATGCCTTGTTTAGAGGCAAGGCTTCTATTACTGAAGGTGAATTTGAACTCCAGTTTATCATGCCCAAAAGTATTGCTTATGAAGTTGGTCCAGGAAAACTTAGTCTCTACGCAATGAATGCAGAAAAAACTCTGGATGCCTCCGGAGCAACATCCGAGTTTACCATTGGCCGAAGTGCATCCGCTGTAGAAGAAGATAATACACCACCTGTCCTTCAAGCATTTATGGGTGATACTACCTTTGTGAACGGTGGTTTTACTAATCCAAATACTACCCTAGTGGTAAGGCTGGAAGATGAAAGTGGTATTAATATCTCTAACTATGGTATCGGCACTTCCCTAACCGCTACCCTTGATAATGAAAGTGAGGTATTTTTATTAAGCGATTACTACATAGCAGAGATCGATAATTTTAAACGCGGATGGGTTCATTTTCCTTTAAAGGGGTTGAGCCCCGGAAAACACAGCATTACGGTAAACGCTTGGGATGTTCACCATAATCCGGCACAAGTAACGGTCAATTTTCTGGTTACAGATGGCGAGCAATTGGTTATTGAAACTTTAGGTAATTACCCGAACCCCTTTCAAGA
>CAYNKN010000092.1:0-10284 GCA_964397805.1 uncultured Chryseolinea sp.
CTGTTGGTTAATTGATTGAATGCTAGAAGTTTTAACAGGAGCCTTTTTCTTAGCAGCCGGTTTTTCTTCTTCTGAAGACCAAATAGCCTTATGCGAAAGCACAATCTTGCGGTCATCTTTAGAGAACTCCAATACTTTAAAGTCAAGCGATTCGCCAACTTCAATTTTTTCATTAGCATCTTCTTTCACGAGATTCTTCGCAGCACAGAAACCTTCTAATCCATAAGGTACTTCTAACACTGCACCCTTATCGCTCTTGCTAATAACTGAACACTTGTGTACAGAACCAATTGTAAAGATGGTTTCAAAAGTATCCCAAGGATTTTCTTCCATGTGCTTATGACTAAGCGCTAATCTGCGGTTTGCCGCATCTAACTCTAGCACTTGCACTTCCATGTTTTCGCCAACTTTTACAAACTCAGAAGGATGCTTAATTTTCTTCGTCCAGCTTAAGTCAGAAACGTGTACCAAGCCATCAATACCTTCTTCGAGTTCAATGAATAAACCGAAGTTTGTCAGGTTGCGTACTACACCTTTATGTTTTGTACCTACAGCATATTTGCCGAGTACATCTTGGCGTGTCCAAGGATCTTCCGTAAGTTGTTTGATACCCAATGACATTTTGCGTTCATCGCGATCTAACGTTAACACTACTGCTTCTACCTCGTCACCCACTTTCATAAAGTCTTGTGGATTGCGTAAGTGTTGTGACCAGCTCATTTCACTTACGTGGATTAAGCCTTCAACACCTGGTTGTAATTCAAGGAATGCTCCGTAGTCGGCTACGTTTACAATCTTACCTTTTACTTTAGAACCAACTTGTATTTCAGCTGCAAGAGCATCCCAAGGATGTGCAGTAAGTTGTTTCATACCTAACGAAATTCGTTTTTTGTCGCCATCGAAATCCAGCACTACTACCTTCACCGTTTGGTCCAGTTTAAGTACTTCTTCCGGATGGTTAATACGACCCCAGCTGATATCGGTAATATGAAGTAATCCGTCTACACCACCTAAGTCGATGAATACACCGAAGTTGGTCATGTTCTTGATCACACCTTCTAACACTTGTCCTTTTTCGAGGTTGGTTAGAATAACCGCTTTTTGTTGTTCCAGATCTTTTTCGATCAATATCTTATGCGATACAACTACGTTATCGTTGGTATAGTTAATCTTAACTACTTTAACCTCGATAGACTTGTTCACATAAATATCGAAATCGCGAATTGGCTTCACATCAATTTGTGAACCGGGTAAGAAAGCTTCGATTCCAAAAACATCGACAATAAGACCACCTTTTGTTCTGCGTTTTACAAAACCTTCGATAACCTCATCTTGGTCTAATGATTTTTGAACATACTCCCAGCCTTTTACCAATTTGGCTTTTCTGCGACTTAAAATTAGCTGCCCCATAGCATCTTCACGCTCTTCGATAAAGAGGTCTACGATGTCGCCAATTTTAAGATTACTCATTTCTTTGAATTCAGCCAACGGCACAAGTCCGTCTGACTTAAATCCGATATTTAAAATAACATCACGGTCGTTTATTCCAACCACAACACCTTGTACTACTTCGCCACTGTTTACAGAGGTAACGGTGCCGGAGTACATTTTCTCCATCTCCGCACGCTTGTCGCTAGAGTAGCCCTCACCAAATCCTTTTGATGCAAAGGCTTCGAAATCGAACTGACCGGGAATTTGTTTTTCGTACTTCGCTTTTTTCAATTCAGATACAGGAATCGCTTCAGAATCGATAGACTCTTTTTGAGCTGACCTGATTTCTGCTAATGGATCTTCTTCATCGATTTCAATCTTATCAGCGCCTTTTACCTTTTTAATGGTGGCTTTGATTTCTTCTTCTTCGATTGCTTTTTTTGGTTTTTCAACCGGCTTTTGAGCTTTTGCCATGATGAGTGCCCTGATTGATACATGTAGCAGCCGGGCTTGACTGATACACTTTTAGTTAAACGCTATAGGTAATGCCAGAGCATATTCCTAGCCCTTCACCCGAAGGGGCAGCAAAGGTATAAAAAACCATGAAAAAACCAGTACGCTGCTTTAAAAACAGCTAAAGTAGGTATGCTTAAAAAAGCGCTTTAGAAAAGAACCTTCGCCACTACGATCGAAATTCCGCCTCAATTTAAGGTATGTCTTCGAATGCAAGGGTTCCAATAGCATAGTTAATAAGTAACCGCTGAAACATGAGTGTAAAAAGGGCATTTTGATAATCGCCTTGTGCTCTTACGTAGTCCTGATTAACTGTGGTAAGTTGAACAATATTTGAAATACCTAACTCATAGCGTTCTTTCTCTGTGGTGTACGATAACTCCGCTGCTCTAAGCTGCGCCTGACTTACTGAATAGGCTGTCTTAGCATCGTTGAAATTTTGGTATGCTCGAATAACATCGGTTTTCACAGTAACTGACGCGTTTTTATGTTGAATTCTGGCATTTTCGTAGGTTACTTTAGATAACGCTGTTTGCGCTCTTACTTGCAAGCCACCATAGATAGGTATAATCATCGATACCCCGTAGCTAAGTTGCCGGTTGTCTTGCGTGAATTGTTCGGTGAAAGATCGGTTTGGGGCTCCATAAACATAATTATATCGGGAGCCATATGAAAGCCCGGCAAAAATTCGCGGGTACATTCTACCCTTAACCGCTGAATATCCATAATGTGCCGCCCGCTCCGAATGATCCGCTTGCTTTAAATCACTCCTGCGTTCAGTGGCCATGGTGTTTAACTCTTCTAACGAAAGGTTATCGGCTAACAAACTATTGATATCCCAATCCGGATGCTCTAGTTCTTCAATAGCTAACGGATCAACTTGCAAAGTTAAGGCTAAGGTTGCCAAATCATTCTTCAAGGTATTCTTAGAACGCAGTAGTAACAACTCAGCATTCTTAACTTGATATTCCTGATTATACAAATCGGCTTCCGCCTGACTTCCCAACATTACTTGTGTGTTTATCTGATCGTATTGAACACGTTGTGTCACCAGGTTATCTTCATTGATTTGAATAAGTTGCTGGTCGAGTAAACAAAGTAGAAACTGATTGGCGATGTCTCGGATAACATCTTGGGAAGATCGGTTTACCTGATGTAGCTGAGCTTCATTTTGCTGTGAGGCCTGACGAAATTGATTGACTTGCGCTAACCCAGTAAAGATGGGCATGCTAGCATCAACAGAGCTGTTCACGAAATCGATTACTCCATTCACTACCTCTCCCTGATTTTGGTTAAAAGAATTACCATCAACTCTGAATGCACTACCACTGGCCTCAATACTAGGACCGATCTGCAGCAACGAAGAAGTCTTGTTAATTTGCGTATAGTGTAACTGATTTTTTTGCTGATTAAGTAATACATTATTTTTTAGGCCAATGCTTACCGCATCCTTAAATGTAAGCTTTGAGGGTACTTGCTGTTGTGATACTGCCCATGCCGATACACATGCCAGTATTAGGGTAAGTGAAAGAGTTTTCATGGTGTTAAGCATTAACTTTTACCGCTTCATCCGATACTACCGCTCCATCTGCCACCCGAACAATACGCTTACCATACAGCGCATTTTCTTCGGAATGCGTAACCTGAATAATGGTGATTCCTTCATCATTCAATTTTTTAAATATTTCCATGATCTGTTTGCCTTGATCAGAATGAAGATTACCCGTGGGCTCATCGGCTAATACTAACTTGGGCTGGCCTACTATAGCACGCGCAATACCTACTAACTGTTGTTGGCCCCCACTTAATTGCTCTGGGAAAAGGTCTTTTTTAGCCACCATGTTAAACCGGTCTAACATTTCGGCTACCATACTTTTACGCTGACTTCCGCTTACACCTTTATAGAGTAAAGGTGTTTCGATATTTTCATACACGGTTAGCTCATCAATTAAATGATAGGCTTGAAAAATGAAACCAATATAGTTTTTATGCATCTCCGATTTTTGTCGCTCTTTCATGCGATGAACCGGTTCGTCAAAAAAGTAATACTCCCCTGCCGAGGGTTCATCCAACATACCGATGATATTCATTAAGGTAGATTTCCCTGCACCACTCGGTCCCATCAGGGTAAGGAACTCGCCTTGTTGTACTTCCAGATTAATTCCTTTCAGAATAAAGGTTCGCTGAAAACGCGAATCAACGCACTTATCAATGTCTTGTAGTTTGATCATGAAGGCTGTTTGAAAGAGTGTCTATTAATTTGGAGTGCAGGATGCCAACAATAATGCCAATGGAATTTATCGCTCTACGAGCCAAAAAAGCAGACTTTGAGATAAACCGATCGTCCGCTTGTGAAAATTGGTGTCCTATATCGGACGACTACACTCAGGTAAAATCAAAAAACAATCGGGTAAAGAATAACATCCACACGCCTATTCATCTGCATACCCTGATACGAAGTATTGCTGTATACCGGGTTATCAAGCCCCCAGTCTTTAATGGAAATTTTAAATTCGGGGATGGGTCGTTGTAAAAGCGTTTGTTGAACAGCTTCGCTCCGCATTTTTGAAAGCCATTCATTAAATTGTTTACCACCTATCGGATCGGTATGACTAATTAGTTGAATGGTATACTTATCGAGCAAATCAGGAATGGAATCTAACCAATGATGAAGGTCTTCTAATTGGTAGGTATCGATAACATAACTTCCCCCACGGAAGTAAATACTCTTCCTGATTTCATCTTGTTGAGCATAACTACAGGTGGTAGTCAGCAGGAAGATTGCTATCGTAAAAAATGATTTCACTAACTAAAGATACGGGAAAGAAGAATACCGTTTAGAAAATCTTCTGCAAACGGATGCAAGTTGTCGGTCGTATAGCGAACCCTCCTTTTTTCTACTCGAATGTAGAAAGTGTTTGAGTGATCTCTCGAATTACCTTATCTAATTCCAGCGCCTCAATATTCATTTGCTTAATAAAGTCGAAATCAGTTTTCGTGGGCTCCAATGATATAGAGTCCGGCCAATCCTAAAATTCGTGCTAACGGGCCACGTACTTTATGCGCATTTAAAAACGTATACTGTTTTAATATTTCGTTTTGAAGTTTCAGCTTATGCGTACGTTCAGTAATTAACTTTTCCAGGTTTTCATTAATCGAAATAATAGCGGCATTTTTTTGTTTTAGTTCTTCTGCCTGCTCTACAATTACCGCATTAAGTCGTTGCTGTTCCTTATGTATTTTTGATTTCTGTCGATACATTAACACCAATAGTATAAGCACCAACACTAATAAAATACCTACCGCAATAGATGCCGTAATAATTTCACGCTGGCGTTTTAAAGCCAGCATACTTCGTTGCAATTGTTCTTCCTTTTTATCGAGTTCAAATAGTGCCTGAAGTTCTTCTACCTTACGCGCCTTATCTTGCGCGTTGTAAATTTCTGATAACGAATCATATTGCTTACGATATCCTGAAAATGCTTTGAAATCATTTACTTCTTCAGCCAGATTACCCAACAACTTAAGCTATTCAATTTCCTCTTTTATAATTTGTTGTTTCTTTCCTTCACGCAAAGCTAAGTTGGCGTAATACGTTGCCGAATCATAATGAGGTATAGTTTTAAAAGTAAGTGCCATATATCGATACAGGGTCGGAAGGTGTACACCTGTTTCTTGTTGTTTTCGGATAACTAACGATTTACGATAATAGTATAATGCGCTGTCGGTCATGCGTTGTGCACGATAAATTGAACCGATGGTAGTATACACTGGCCCCAGACGAGTGATATTACCTTGTCTACCGCGCAAATCAGCCGACTTAAAAGCCATCGATAATGCCCTTTTAAAATTACCGCTTTCAATGAGTAACAAAGCACCGTTGTTTAGGACATTGGCGTAATGCGAAGAGTCCTTTTGTTGTGCTGCATAATCAGCCGACTTCATTAAATATTCTTCTGCCTTTTTATAATCCTTTATCCGATAAAAATTACCCGATAGCATATTGTATGAACGTGCTAGACCTAGCCCATCATTAGCGTCTTCAAAAAAAGTAATTGCTTTGAGGAAATTTTCCTGCGAGGCATCATAATCGCCACGCACAAAACCATTAGTACCAAGCTGATAGTAAGCCTTACCAATCGCACTTGGATCATTTCCCATTTCGGCTAGTTTTAACGCTTCCGTAGCATACTCATCGGCTTTATTAAGATTTATTTCGCGTGTTAACGAAGCTAACTCTACCAAGATGGATATGCGTGCAGAATCTTCTTTAGTAGAAAATAAAACCTGCTTTAAGGAATCAATTCGTTCAAACTGCGAATGGCACACAGTTGACGAAGCAACGACAACACAAAGAATAAGTAAGCGGAAAAATGTATGAGGCATAGATATCTCGAAAAGTAAGGATTTATGCTTTCGCACAAACTGGCACAAAGATCATTAAAAACTTCTATAAATGCTGATCGGGTTAGCGCCTCTAGCTATACTTCAACTGATTAAGTGCTTTTCATACATCCTCCAAATTGAGGTATACGAGCCGAGGAGATGAAAATTTTGATAAAATATTTTACTACCCCCTAAATACTATAGATTAGTAACTTAAACGAACAGCCGAAGCTATTTTTCCATTTTCCAATACATTAACCAGCAACATGGTGCTATAGTTTGATTCATCAAACTCCGGAAAATCTTCCGTACCAGTTAGTAAATTGGCTGTCCATGGAATACTGTTCGAATGACCACATACTACCACCGTGCCACCCGCATGATCGGTTAACATTTTTATAATAGCACGCTCTTGAAATGCCTCATACTCCTTTACTTGTAATTGCTTTTCTTTGGCTAGTAACGTTACTGTATTTTTTGTTCGCTTAAAGTTAGTCGAGTAAATAGCAGCTATCGATGTTTGTCGTAACATCGTAGCGATTGCAGCAGCACGCGCAAAACCGGCTTCCGTAAGGTCGGGGTCTTTCGTTCCATCATTATCTTTCTCTGCATGGCGTATCAGAATAAATGTTGTGAGTTGCTGCTTACTCGCATCAGACTTACACGTGGCTAGCAAACCAATTAAACAAAGGAAAATAAATAATCGCTTCATATCTCACTTGCTATATTTCTCCCGAATGGCTTGAGGCACATCGCAACCATCTCGTCTGCGGGTATCTGCAACATGAAATATCTTCCACCCCTCCTTTTCTTTTATTAAATGAAAGGCGTCTACGCCACAATGACTAAACGCATTATCAATGTAAAATGCATAGTCACACCAAGCTTGCGCAAAATCACCATCCACCTGAATTTTCATATTCCAAAGTTCTTCATGCAATACTTGCGCACGGGGTGTTCCTATTGATTTTAAAAATCCGGTTATAGAAGATTGTCGGCTAAGCGTGGGAATATCATTTTTATCGCGCGAAACAGTGGCCATGGTTACGCTATTCGCAAAGGCGGTTCGTACCAAAGCGCTGTCGCCCTTTTCCATACCTGTAAAGACCTTTTGAATTACCTCAGTTATTGCCTTTTCATCGGCCAATACTTGCCCTATTACCGGCATACCGCACAGAATAATTAAGACCACGAAAATGGCTAGCCGAGTGGTTACGAAGAATGACTTTTTCAAGACCTTTAATTTAATGAGCGCGTAAGTTCATGAATTTCGACTCTACTTACCAACGATAATTTTACAGGCGGGCTAGTACTACTCACATCTGTCGACTCATTTCGCAAGCGCTGACAGAATATGGAGAATACTTGCTATTTTTAACTCCTCTATTCATACAAAGCCATGCTACAAAAACAATTTTTGCCACTTTTTTTGGTGTTGATACTCACCATACCCAGTACGGCACAACTAACCAACGATGTGTCGGTCACACGTGATACCGTTAACCAAGGCGATGAAAAGGTAAAGACGCTTAATGAACTGTTTCGAGCAAATCTCAATGCCGACCCGGTTAAGGCACTCAGTTACGCGCGTGAAGCGCTTAACTTATCTACCGAAATTGACGACAAGAAAGGCATGGCGGCATCGTATAATAACCTGGGTATTATATACCGAAACCAGGGTGCCCTCGATAAGGCCGTTCAATACTACCTTACAGCATTAAAAATTTATGAAACATTAGCCAATAAGGAAGGGATTGCCTCTACTAAAAATAACATTGCCAATGTCTATGCGATAAAAAAAGATTATGCACTGGCGCTGCGTTACCTGGAAGAATCGTACACCTTATTTGTTGAGTTAAACGATCAAGAAAAAATCATTGGTTCGATGAACAACTTAGGAAATCTAAACATTGAGATACAACTCTTCGAAAAAGCTACCAAGTACTTCTCGCAAGCAAATCAACTGAGTGAGCAAATCGGAATCAAGTTCGCTGACCCATTAACAAACTTAGGTAACATACTTTTTAAGCAGGGGAATTATCAGCGTGCAATAGAATTTTATGAAAAAGCTTTAGTGATTGAACGGGAGAATAATAATCAGTTTGGTATTTTAAACATTATCACTAACCTCGGTATTACCTATGCTAAAGCAAAGCAGCCAACGCCTGCTGAAAGATACTTATCAGAAGCCACAGCACTTTGTAATGAAATTGAAGCCTATTCATTTTTACCTTCTATCTATAAAGCGTCTGCAGAGTTACTCGCCTTAAAAAATCAATTTAAGGAAGCCTACCAAATGCAATTGCAATACGATGAAGCACGCGAGCGTATGTATGGCGAAGAGAGTAGCCGCAACATTGCACAAATGGAAATGATTATCGATTTCCAAGAGAAGGAAAAAGAGTATGACTTATTAAAGCAGCAAGGAGAAATCACTAAACTCGAACTGCGTAATAGCAGACTTTTTATTGTTATGATTATACTGGCCATTTTAATTGTGTTAGGCGCCTTAAACTTCTACTACCTAAACAGCAAGAAAATTATAAAACGAAAAAGCAAATCGGCTGTTTGATGACGCTACCGGAAGCGCGTATAATTTTGAACGAGATGACGCAAAGCGCCAGCCTGCTACGGCATATGCGCAGTATAGAATTAGTGATGGAAGCCTACGCGGAAAAATTGGGTGAAGACAAAACGACATGGGCAGTTGCCGGGCTACTTCACGATGCTGATTATGAATCTTTTCCGGAAGAACATCCGAACATTATTGTAAACAAACTGCGTGCAATGGGCGAAGATAAAATAGCCCATGCAATTGCTGCGCACTACACCAAGTGGAATGTACCCTACACGAACCTACTCGACAAAGCTTTACTGGCATGCGATGAGCTTACTGGTTTTATTATTGCCTGCTGCCAAGTAAGACCCGATGGCATTTCTAGTCTGGAGACCAAATCTGTACTGAAAAAATTGAAGGATAAAAACTTTGCTGCAAAGGTAGAGCGCGATGAGGTTTATGCAGGTGCTGAGCTATTCGGTGTTGATTTGTCTGACCACATAAGTTTCATTATTAACGTATTGCGAATAAATAAAGAAGAACTGGGGATTTAATACCCGGAAAGGAGCCGTAAATTTTATTATAAATCCTTTCGAAGTACGCGTTCAAAATATACCTTTGCTCACTAAACAATTAGATTATGTTCGCACAATACATCGGAGACGGAGCTAACTTATTTATTACCATTGTAGCTGTAGTAATTGCTTTTGGTGCTGCTGTAGGGTACATTGATTTTGTGAAAACATCGAAAGAAGAAAAAAAGGATTAATAACTATTTTTTCTCACGTATAAAAAAAGCCACCCTTACTAGGATGGCTTTTTTGTTGGGCGATCAACAATACGCTAGTCACCACCTTTTGATTGTACTTCATACGAACTCAATTTCGCTGAGAAATATTCCCGGTTCATACGCGCAATATTCGTTAAACTAATTCCTTTAGGGCACTCGGCCTCACAGGCTCCTGTATTCGTACAGGCACCAAAACCTTCCTGATCCATTTGCGCTACCATCCGTTCAACGCGCTCTTTCCGTTCTGGTCTTCCTTGCGGCAACAGCGCAAGTTGAGAGACTTTAGCACTTACAAAAAGCATAGCCGAAGCATTTTTACAAGCCGCTACGCATGCTCCACATCCAATACATGCGGCTGCATCAAAAGCTTCATCGGCAATACGTTTTGGAATAGGTATTTCATTCGCATCGGGTACACCTCCTGTATTTACGGAAACATACCCACCGGCTTGTTGGATTCTATCAAAAGATGAGCGGTCTACAACTAAATCTCTCACCACCGGAAAGGCACTAGCACGCCAAGGTTCAATGGTAATAGTCTCGCCATCTTTAAACGAGCGCATGTGTAATTGGCATGTAGTAGTTTGCAATGGACCGTGCGGATTAC
>CAYNKN010000093.1:0-10279 GCA_964397805.1 uncultured Chryseolinea sp.
TTGGTGAAGTTTATCGGTTAGCGATACACTTTAGCTGGTATCGATAAACAATACACAAAGAAATGCTTTCTTTGTGCTGGAATTACTATCCAAGTTTGATTACTCAACAATAGATCAACCAATATGTGGCAGTATACTTGTAATGAGCCAGCGGTATTTCAAGTCTCAAAAAAAATAAAATTAGCTTATGAAGAAAATACTCATTTTACTCTTTAGCATCTCTACGATATGCAGTATCGCGCAACCAACTACATTTGGTAATTTTAAGGTTGTAGAGCAGGAAATTATTTATCAGAAAATTTTTGTGCAGGATTCTCTCTCTGTTCCGGTATTAGAAGAATACTACAAAGCACTGCCGTATGTTTCGAATGTAGTAGTTAAACCCGATGGTCTTCAATTTGAAGTAAACGATATCATGGTAGACTACAAGAAGTTTCAATTTAGTCAGGTAAGTACACCGCCCATTATTCAAACCGGAAAATATAGTGGCAAAGTAACACTGAGTATAAAAGATGATAAGTATCGCATCACCTTCCACACACTACAAGTAACTGGCGATATTGGCTACAAGAAAATTACCACGAAAGAAAATTTAACAAACTATTCGTGTAAAAATAATGGTACGGTAATCTCACAAGATTGGTGTAAGCCAAATATGCTAGGCTTATTAGATCAGGCCTTTACCGATAAATTGCAATTTGTGGCTAAAAAGAAAGTAGACGAAGGTGATTGGTAAGTATCAAAATAAGTATCGCTAATACAACAACAGATGTATTAGCGATACTGGTTTAATTATTTCTTCTGCGATCAACCCGTTTATCGGTACGATGCTGCTTGCGCTGAACCCGGTCACCTCTTCGGTTTACACGGTTATCAACCCGACCTACTCCGTTTGGGTTTCGTTCAGCAATGTTTTCACTCCGTTTAGAATTTACCACCTCCCTTTTTTCTAGTCTTTTTTGTCTCGGGTTGTCTTGAGCGATTACCTGGCTCGTAATAATTAAAAAGAGAACGATGGCGCTGGCAAATACAATTGATTTTGAGTTCATAGTTTTGTGATTTAAAAACACGCCTTTGACGTACCTGCTTTAGAAAGGTTTAACGTATTTGAAGCTTTTTTTACGAGTTAAGTATCTTGCTCCTGTTCTTGAACTCCCAGGTACCTTCTATTGTTACCCTTAAAGTTTTGAGGTAAGAAGCGGGTAAGTTGGTTGAATAGCGCTGAAAACTAAACATATTATTGGGTTACATCCGGGGTCGCGCCATATGCTTGAATTGTACACACAGGTTAGAAAACATTCTGAATCCATTTGCCAGCCTCTTGCCATAGAAGATTATGTGGTGCAGCCTACTATTGATGTAAGCCCACCCAAGTGGCATTTGGCGCACACCACTTGGTTTTGGGAAGAATTTGTTTTGGTACCCCACCTATCGGGATATAAGCGGTTTCACCCGCGATTTTCATTTTTGTTTAACAGCTATTATAACAGTGTGGGCGATCGGGTATTACGATTAGATCGGGGGAATATGTCGAGGCCTACGGTTACGGAGATTATAGCGTATCGGGCACATGTCGATTTTTATATGAGCGATCTGTTGTTGTCTTTACCCGATGAATTACATTCATTAATTGAACTCGGTATTCAGCATGAGCAACAACACCAAGAGTTATTACTTACGGATATCAAATATATTTTTGGACATAACCCACTTTTCCCGATTTATCAAGAAAATTTTAACGAATCAACAACTATTGAAACCGATAACTCATTTGTCAGCTTACCAGCAGGCCAGTACACCATAGGATATCAGGGCAATGGTTTTTGTTTTGATAATGAACAGGCAACACATCAGGTTTTTCTTTCGGAATTTAGTATTCGCAAAAGTTTAGTAACCAATGACGAATACCTTTCATTTATGGCTGATGGCGGCTATAACAATGCCATTTATTGGCATAGCGATGGGTGGGCTTGGGTTAATCAACATCAATTAAACAGTCCGTTATATTGGCATTTTATCGATGGTGAATGGTATCGTTACGCTTTAGCCGGATTGCATAAGGTAAACAATAACGAAGCGCTAACCCATATAAGTTTTTATGAAGCCGCAGCATTTGCCGAGTGGAAGAGCATGCGCCTGCCTACGGAGTTTGAGTGGGAGGTAGCCAGCGATTTATTAGCATGGGGCCAACGTTGGGAACATACCAATAGCGCATACTTGGCCTATCCCGGTTATACACGCCCACCTGGCGCGATAGGTGAGTATAACGGTAAGTTTATGATCAATCAAATGGTATTGCGTGGAGCATCTATTGCAACACCTCACGGACATTCCAGAAAAACCTATAGAAATTTTTTTCATCCTAATCTGCGTTGGCAATTTAATGGCCTACGCCTGTGTAAAAAGTAAATGAGCATGCAAATCACCACCGATATTCACACCACCGACATCCATCAGACTGTAAAAGAAGGACTCTTAAAAACACCTAAGCAACTACCAAGTTGGCTCTTTTATGATGAGGCTGGCGATAAACTATTTCAAGCTATTATGCGCATGCCCGAGTACTACCTTACTGCGTGCGAGTTTGAAATCTTGCAACTGCATAAAGAAACATTGAGACAAAAGTTTCAGGGTGATGGTAGCCGTGTAGATATCATTGAATTTGGTGCAGGTGATGGATTGAAAACAGAGATTCTATTAAAGTATTTTTCATCACAGCAAACTTCTTTTCGCTACCTTCCGGTAGATGTTTCTCAATCGGTGTTAAATCAATTAACACATCGATTTGATTGCTCGGTGCCGGGTATGGATATTCAACCTATTCGCTCGCGGTACGATAAAGCGATTAGCGACTTACAAGTTTATGATACAAATCGAAAAGTATTTTTATTTCTCGGTGCCAATATCGGTAACTTCACATTACCCGAAGCAAGCGCATTTATGAAACATGTGGCCACAGCAATGGATGAACACGATCAATTCGTTGTTGGTTTTGATTTAAAAAAAGATCCGCGAATGATCCAACGCGCGTACGATGATCCGCACGGTATTACGCGTAATTTCAATATGAATTTACTCCTACGATTAAATCGCGAACTCGGTGCTAATTTTTCGCTAGATCAGTTCAGCCACTATCCACACTACGATTTGGAAACAGGCACGGCCAAGAGCTACCTAGTAAGTTTAAAACAACAAGATGTTTTTATTGAAGCACTTCAGGAATCTATTCACTTTAATCGATGGGAGACCATCCATACCGAGATATCACAAAAGTATGATACGACCATGATTGAACGATTCGCACAACAGGCGGGTCTGCTTATTGATCAATACCTTTACGATTGTAAGCACTACTTCTGTGATGTGTTATTTAAAAAGAAGAGATAGTTGCATTATAACCTATTTACATACTATACTACCTGATGGATTTAATAGCAAATCTAAAAGCAGTACCCGAGTTTGAAGCATTGCCCGATAGTGATATACACTGGCTCATCGAAAAAGGTACGGTGTCAAATTTTGCCGATGGTGAAAAGCTTTTTAAAAAGGGCGATACCATCGATGAGCTTCGTATTGTATTGCAAGGAGCCGTAGATATGTATGTGCAACAGGCCGGAAATAACCGATACCTTGGTACGTTTGAAAAAGGTGAGATAACCGGAAGACTTCCTTATTCCAGAATGAAATCGGCTGTAGCCGAAGGAATTGTAAAAGGTGATACGATAGTGTATAGCTTGCACAAAGATCATTTTCCAGAGTTGATTCGTGAACATCATGAACTGGCATCTGCGCTAGTGCATGTTATGACAGATCGCGTACGCGACTTCACCCAACAGCAACAGCAAGATGATAAAATGATGGCACTTGGAAAACTTTCTGCCGGGTTGGCGCATGAGTTAAACAATCCGTCATCGGCCGTGGTGCGAAGTGCGCAAGAACTTAAAAAGCATTTGAGCAACCTGCCCGAAAAGTTTAAACGGGTTATTAAAATTAAAACTAGCGATGAGGTAGTTGAACAAGTAAATAAATTCGTGTTTGCAAAAATTAGTGCGGGTTTACAGTCCTCGCTTTCGTTGATGCAAAAATCAGCGCAAGAAGAATTGATAATCGATTGGCTTGAGCGTAACCAGGTTGATAAGCCCTATGAGCTAGCAGAAACGTTTGTTGATTTTTTAGTAACAACCGATGACCTGGACGAACTTAACGCTTTACTACGACCAGAAGATACCGCAGCAGTTATTCAATGGGTTAGCCAGGTGTTAACAACTGAGCGTTTGGTTAACGAAATTGAAGAAGCCTCTAAGCGAATTAATGCATTGGTTTCTTCAGTGAAAAGTTATACACACATGGATCGGGCTCCGGAAAAAGAACGAGCCGACTTGCGCACAGGAATACGCAATACGCTTACTATGCTTAATCATAAAATTAAAAAACATAAAGTAACAGTTGTTGACGAATTACCCGATGATTTGCCACACGCGAACATTTATATTAGCCCCTTAAATCAGGTGTGGACGAACTTAATTGACAACGCCTTAGATGCGCTGGAAGAACAATCTAACCCAATATTAACAGTACGTGCAGCGAAAGATCGTGAGTTTGTTGTAGTAGAAATCATCGATAATGGTGCTGGTATTCCAGAAGAAATTCAATCTAAAATATTTGATTCTTTTTTTACGACTAAACCAATCGGGAAGGGTACTGGGCTCGGGCTTGAAGTAGTGCGCCAAATTGTTGTGCGGCATCACGGTAAGATATCGGTTAAGTCAGTACCTGGAAATACGGTGTTTACTGTATGCTTACCTATCGATTAATGTTTTAACCCGACTATGAAAAAACCTATACTTTTTGCTGTAGACGATGATCCTCAAGTACTACGCGCTGTAGTTCGCGACTTGCGCAGCGAATACGGAAATGAATATCGAATAGTAAGTACCACCTCGGCTAATGAGGCACTCGACTCGTTAAAAGAGTTGAAAAATAAGAATGAGCCTATCGCACTATTTTTGTCTGATCAGCGCATGCCTGAAATGCTGGGCGTAGAATTCTTACAACAAGCCAAAGAGTTTTTTCCAGATTCAAAGCGTGTATTGCTTACCGCATACTCCGATACCGATGCGGCCATTAAAGCGATTAATGATGTGCAGTTAGATTACTACTTAATGAAACCCTGGGATCCTCCGGAAGAAAAATTTTTTCCTATTTTAACTGATCAACTAGAAGCATGGCAAAGTACACATGTACCCAACTTTCAGGGTATACGCATTGTTGGATTTCAGTTTTCACCACAGTCGCATCTCATCAAAGACTTCCTATCGGGAAATCTTATTCCATATCAATGGCTTGATTATGAAACCAGTACCATCGGGCAGGAGTTGGCGCAGTTGAACGGTATTGAGCCAAAAGATTTTCCGGCTATGTTTTTTGAAGACGGTTCGTTTTTACTGAACCCACCTATCCAACATGTAGGCGAAAAAACAGGTATGCGATCGAAGGCATCTAAAACAATGTATGATGTGGCGATTATTGGTGCAGGACCAGCTGGTTTAGCGGCTGCGGTATATGGCGGATCAGAGGGTCTAACCACAGCCTTAATTGAAAAACGTGCACCGGGAGGACAAGCCGGAACGAGTTCTCGAATTGAAAATTATTTAGGATTTCCCAATGGATTGAGTGGTGCCGATTTATCCCGAAGAGCAATTACGCAAGCCACACGTTTTGGTGTCGAGTTTCTTTCTCCGGTTGAAGTGATAGACATCATCTTGAAAGATAATTACAAGATTATTCAACTGGCCGATGGTAACACCATCAATACCAAAAGTGTGATTATTACAACCGGTGTAGATTATCGAACCTTAGAGGCTATCGATGTGGATAAATTTACTGGAGCCGGTATTTATTATGGCGCAGCTACTACCGAAGCACATGCTTGCCGCGATCAGGATGTATATATTGTGGGTGGCGGTAATTCAGCCGGACAAGCCGCTATGTATTTAGCGAATTTTGCCAAGAATGTTTTTATCGTCATCCGTAAAAAAGATTTGACCGCTACCATGTCAAGTTATTTAATCGATCAAATTAATCGAACCGTTAATATTCACTTATTACCTGAAAGTGAAATCAAACAAGTATACGGAGATGATCGCCTCCATGAAGTGGATGTATTAAACCTAGTAGATGGAACTAAAAAGCGTTCTCTGGCGGCAGCGTTGTTTATATTTATTGGTGCGCGACCCATTACCGATTGGATAAAATTGGATATCATAAAAGATGAAAAAGGATTTATAGAAACTGGCCGTGACTTGTTGAAGTATGAAAATTTTAAAAAGTCGTGGAAGCTTGCACGCGAACCTTTTTTATTGGAGACCTGTAGTCCGGGAATTTTTGCATCAGGCGATGTACGAGCCGGAGCGATGAATCGGGTAGCCTCGGCTGTAGGCGAAGGTGCCATGGCCATTAAGTTTGTGCACGAATATTTAGCCGAGAATTAGTAGCTTGGTAATATGCATCATACACTGAATAGAAACTACCATGATTTATTATGAACCCAACAAAAACTGGTTTCGGGATATTTGGAACCTGACACGCAGCTGGACGATGCGAAAAATTTTGTTTGGCGTTATGCTTATCGGTGTACTATCTACCGGAATATATCTATTGCTTTTGTATTTTAATTACATGCCAAATTTACCTTCTACGATATTTTCGTTACTCGGTATTGTGTTAAGTATTTTACTTGTGTTTCGAACCAATACAGCGTATGATCGCTGGTGGGAGGGAAGAAAGCAATGGGGATCCTTGGTGAACACAACGCGTAATTTTGCTGTACAAATACAAACCATTGTGCCAAAAGAAGATTCAAGTACGCGCAGTTACATGGCTAAGCATATTTCAAATTTTTGTATTGCGTTACGTGATCATTTGCGAAGCGGAGCAAAGATCGAAGAGCTTATTAAGCTCACCCCCGAAGAGCAGGATGAACTCGCTACTAAAAAGCATATTCCCAACTATTTGTCAACTTTACTTTACGAGCGAATTCATCAACTTTATCGGGCGGGTGCCATTACAGATGCCGATATTATCAACATCAAAAATAATCACGAGGCATTGTTAGATATTTGTGGTGCTTGCGAACGCATCAAGAAGACACCAATCCCATTTAGTTACGCTGTATACATTAAGTTATTTGTTTCTCTTTATGGACTAATACTACCGCTCGGGTTATATCAGGATTTTGGCTACTATGCTATTCCACTAACGATGTTTGTTTTCTTTGCGATGCTAGGGCTCGAACTCATGGCCGAAGAAATTGAAGAGCCATTCGGATTAGACTGCAATGATTTACCAACGGGTGCAATAGCCGAAACAATCCGCGGAAATGTATTTGAAATTTTAGTGCCTGGAAATGTAGCAGTCAGCCAGGAACAAGAACTTTATAAAAAGGTATTTTAACAAAGGTTAGCGGTTCGTTAATTCAATTCTCAAATTTAAAGATGCGGCAGAATACGATGCGGGTAATCTACTGTATCGCTTTCTAATAAATAGGCTAGCGCTTCTTGTTCGGTTCTAAACGCTCTGTAATCGGTACCCATTAGTAGGTTAAAGGCTTTTAATATAAACATCTTAAAGCGATCGATACCAACTAATGCATTGCGTTTTATTAAGTGATTAATGGCCGGAGATTCTTGTTCCATGTATCGCATATAGCTTCCATGCAGGTGGGTATTTTTAAAACATACTAATAGAAGTTTCTGCATGTCGGTTTTAGTAATCTCTTCGCGGGCTAGTTTAGCGAGTTCAATCATTTCATCGGCTTTGCAAAACGAATAGTCAATAACGATTATTTCTTTCCGCTGAACAATAACCTTCCATATACGATCTTCGAGGCGAGTCTTTGTAACTAAAGGTAGTGTCATCGGGCTTTTGTGCGTTTAGTTTCCAAATATTCAACAGGAATGTACATACAAATACTTATAATAGGTACGCTTTTTACAGAAGCGGAATACTGAAATTTCGCTGTTACGATGGCGTTGGCTAAGCGTTTACCAAAACAAGGAGGGTATGTTTTCCTCATGTAAAGAGGTAGCTTGTTGTGCCCGATGGTAGAATACTATCAATTTTCACCAGATTTGGTGTAGCAGCCATCCGCTAGTAATCGCTACTTGATCTTCTATTGACGCTGATATTATGACATTTTTAATTGATTTTTTTCCCCACTTCAAAAAGACCTCGGCAAACTTAGTAATCACCGCGTTGTGCATGGTTTCATCGCTTACATGGGCGGATGATGCTTCTAAGCCATATGCCACCTGGACGAGCGAAGTGTTAACACTAAACAACGGAGTAGTAGAACGAACGATTAATCTACCTAAGCCAATCGGTAATTTTGTAACTACTTCGTATAAACCCGTTCGTGGCGATTTTAAATACTTTAAAAAACAATTGGCTGATTTTCAGTTTGAGGTAAACAATAAAGTATACTCCGGATTATCGCAATGGACTTTTATAAAGATCGCAGCAATTAATGATAATCACGGAGGTAACGGTGCAGCCGTTTCTTTACTGAGTGACGACAAAAAAATTGAAGTAACCATTCGGTTTTTACTTTACCCGGATAACCCGGCCATCCGTAAAAACTTAATTGTTAAGAATCTGGATCAACAGCCAGTTAAATTAGAATCGGTTGATGTAGAAAAATTGGGTGTTGTCGAATACTATCCGGCTACGTTCAGTTGGATTTACAGTGACTATGGTCGGCAGAAATCGCTGGGTCCCTATGAAGGTAATATGCAAGATGCTTTAGTGATCATTCACAATATGGATTGGGAGGCAGGTATTGTTATTGGTAACGAAGCAACAGGAGTATTGAAGCGCACATCATTATTTTGGGAAGCGGCTGAAATTACCAGCGGACTAACACATAAAAATGCACGCTTTCCATTTAGAAAATGGATCGCTAGTAATGAAGCATTCGAAACACCACAAGTGTTTACTATGGTATATGCGAACCATCGCGATCCGGAAGTAATTTTAAACACAGCTGTTCCAGATTTTATTCGAAAGCATATGGGTATTCGCCTTGCACAGTTAAACGAAAAACCCACGTTTGTTTATAACACCTGGAACCCGTTTCAAAAAGATATCAACGAAAAGCTCATAATGGAATTAGCTAAGGCAGCAGCCGATGCCGGCATGAAAGAGTTTGTCATTGATGATGGATGGCAAGACAATTATGGCGATTGGGATATCGACAAAACAAAATTTCCGAATGGATTAAAACCAGTTTTCGATTATATAAAATCATTAGGCATGAAACCTGGGTTGTGGGTGAGTGTAGGTAGCGCGTCATCGGGAAGTAAAGTATATCATCAACACCCAGAGTGGTTTGCACGAGACAAAAATCAAAACTTTGCTAACCTTCACACGGAAGGTTTTGACGAGCATATTCGTTCAGCTTGTTTTGGCACCGGATGGAAAGATTATATCAAGGAAATTCTTTTGAAACTGTCGGTAGAGTATGGATTGGAATATCTCAAACTCGACTTTGCTGTGGTGAGTAGCGCTTATATTTTTGATCATACGAAATCGGGTTGTTATGCAACAAATCATGATCACCATGTAGATCATCATGAATCTTTGTACGCAAACTATGAGAGTACGTGGCAGCTATTTGATGAACTGCACAAGGCGAAGCCGAATTTATTTATTGATTGTACGTTTGAAACGATGGGCGGTTTGCAACTTATTGATTATGCCATGCTTAAACATGCCGAAGGAAACTGGCTCTCCAACTTTGTAGGCACCGATGGTGAGAAGACTGACTTACGGGTGAGACAGATGGCGTGGTGGCGATCGCCCGCTATTCCGGCTACTGCGCTGGTTATTGGTAATCCACAAATGCAAGACAGCGGCTGGGAGCTTCACATACAATCACTAGCCGGTGCGTTGCCCATTATGTTGGGCGATCCAAGAAAATTATCGGGTGCTGATTTAAAAAAGTATCGTGCGTATGCAGATTTTCTGCAACGTATGGAAGAGAAGTACGACATTATGATGTATCGGCAAGACTTACGCGGCTTTGGCGAACCAAAAGAAGGAATGTGGGATGGATTTCAACGCATGAACACCGATACCAAAAATGGTGGATTAGTTGGTGTTTTTAAACAAGGAGCTACTGATGTAAGTAGAAAAGTAACTATTCAGTACTTAGATAGTGCGAAACGTTATACAGTGAAAGATGCGCTCAGCAAGAAAGTACTGGTAAAGGGAACAGGAAGTG
>CAYNKN010000094.1:0-10201 GCA_964397805.1 uncultured Chryseolinea sp.
ATGACATCTTCGCGCAATCGATAAATTTTTCGGAGG
Source organism: uncultured Chryseolinea sp. (assembly GCA_964397805.1). GTDB lineage: Bacteria > Bacteroidota > Bacteroidia > Cytophagales > Cyclobacteriaceae > Chryseolinea. Next base: position 37 of record CAYNKN010000094.1, read on the forward strand.
TCATCTAACTGATACTTTTTACCTACCAATTTATATTCACTCGTTTCTGCGGTACCGATTTTTAAATCGGATTGTTTTTGCTGGGTATCATATTCTCCATCTTCATAAATAAAAGTACTGCTGTCTTTATCAATAACCGTGGTGGGAGTTCGGAAGTAAATTATTTTGGAGTTCGAATTATACTGAAGACTATCGGCAGTCATAGTATAATCAGGATTAGTAACGTGGACATTGCGCTTAAACGATGCCATATTCGAGTTTAAATCGTAATACCCTTTTGTGCTGGTTAATATGTTGATCGAGTCAACTAACCTACCTTTATTAAAATAGTATGCTAAGTTTTTGGGTCTATCAAAATCTAAGTAATCAGTATATAGGGTAGCGGTAGCCAGTTTTACAAAAACAACATTGTTGCGGAGTTTTGCTGTTCGGGTTTCGCCATCATATTCTGCTTTTCTGGCAGTAATCGTTACGGAGTCACCATCTGTAATGCGTACACGCCCAAAAGCTTCAACAAAGTTTCTGGTCTTAAATAAGTAAGCCGAATCGCAGTAAATAGTTGTTCGGTTCTGTATAAGCACCACATTACCAATTAGCCTATCAAACTTTTCGTTGTTAATGTTTCCGGAGCGTAGTTGGTCAGCTTGCTTTAATTGTACTTTTTTTTGAGCTACTGTTACTGAAAAACAACAGACTTGAAGCAGTAGAATTGCAAGGAACTTTGTATACATGTGCGTGTGTACACGTGCTTTAATGGATGACGGTAGATCGGAAGTTATCATTCGTGGGCAAGCTACTAAGTAAAATTCGGACTTTAAGTTTTGATGTATCGTTAGGATTTAACTAGAAATCGAGCATGCCAATAACTACATTCAAAGGCATGACTATAAATGTGCGAGATTCCGTATGTACTTAAATGCATAATTTTTTAGCATAAGAAATCCTACTTTTGTGCGTGCTTAAGCAATTTTTAAACCACATTAAACGCTTTGGACTAGCGACTTCCACCGATAAGGTTTTACTGGCGGTTAGTGGTGGGCTCGATTCTATGGTTATGCTCGATTTGTTTTTGAAAGCAGGCTTTACGGTAGGTGTAGCGCATGTCAATTTTCAATTACGCGGTGATGAATCCAAGGGAGATGAACTCTTCGTAAAACAGATGAGTAAGGCTTATGGCGTTCCGGCACATGTAAAGCGTTTTAATACAGCTGCTTACGCAAGCAAACGTACTATTTCTATACAAATGGCTGCGCGAACCCTGCGATATGATTTTTTTGATTCTCTCGTGAAGGAGCATGGTTATTCGGCCATTGCTACTGCGCATCATATAAATGATAGTATAGAGACTTTATTACTTAATCTTATTCGTGGTACAGGTATAACGGGCATCACGGGTATTCCATCGCGAAATGGAAAAATTATTAGGCCATTGTTATTTGCAACGCGCGAACTTATTGCAAGCTATGCCAGCGAACACGATTTAATTTGGCGTGAAGACTCCAGTAATGACTCAGCCGACTACCATCGAAATCTTTTGCGGCATAAAGTCATACCCATCCTTAAGCAAATAAATCCAAATCTGGAGAATGGTTTTATTCAAAGTCTGGAGCGCCTAACAGGTGCGAAAGACCTAGCCATGCTTGGTTTAGATGAATGGAAGAAATATGGGTTCATTAAAAAAAACAATCAAGTAGAGATTGATTTGGTTAAACTTCGTGAAGTATCCTGGCCATCGGTTGTGTTGTGGGAAACCATTAAGTCTATGGGTTTTTCGTATGATCAATGTGTACGCATCGTAGAAAATCACATGCCCGGAAAGCGGTTTACTTCCAATACGCATACACTGTATGTTGATCGGAGTAAGTTGATTGTTCGGGAGATTGAAGCTATTGATAGATCTATTGTAGAGATTTCGAATGAAGACATCTCGGTCAGTCGCGGATCGGAAGTATTAACGTTGGATACCTTTTCTATTCAAGCGTTTGTCCTTACCAACTATTTGGCAGTAGCCTATTTAGATGCTGACAAAATTGAATTTCCGCTTCAATGGCGCGCGTGGAAAGCAGGCGATTTGTTTACTCCCTTAGGTATGAAGGGCAAAAAAAAGGTAAGCGATTTTTTAATCGATATAAAAGTACCGGTTCCTGATAAAGAGAAGGTTACTGTGCTTACGGCTAACAATACCATACTTTGGGTAGTTGGTTATCGACTCGATGATCGGGTAAAGATCACTTCCACTACACAGCAGGTGTTGCGCATCACGGTGGCACAACAGGAAAATTAGTTTTCTAAGTCAACCCTAATTAATAAATTGCCCGCGGTTTTGATCAGGCAGGTAAGTTCGTTAGTAAGCACAAGCATTTAACAAACCTGTGCTTTTCCATTGAATGTTCATACCTTGGAGCAAAATCTAACACGATTTTCGAAAACTTAACTGTATATACTTATGAAAATAACTGTAGTTGGTGCTGGTAATGTAGGTGCAACGTGTGCCGATGTGTTAGCCTATCGCGAAGTAGCGAATGAAATTGTATTGGTAGATATCAAAGAAGGTATCGCAGAAGGTAAGGCATTAGACATTTGGCAAAAAGCACCAATTGATTTATATGATAGTCGCACTATTGGTTCGACAAACGATTATAAAAAAACAGCCGGATCAGATGTAGTGGTTATTACTTCTGGCTTGCCACGTAAACCCGGCATGAGTCGCGATGATTTAATTGGTACTAATGCGGGCATTGTGAAATCGGTAACCGAAAATGTAATTCAGCATTCTCCCGATGCCATTATTATTGTGGTATCAAATCCATTGGATGTCATGACGTATCAGGCACACCTTACTTCCAAACTGCCACGCACCAAAGTATTTGGAATGGCTGGTATTTTAGATACAGCGCGTTACCGTGCTTTTTTAGCTGAAGCCTTAAATGTTTCACCGAAAGATATTCAGGCAGTATTGATGGGTGGTCATGGCGATACCATGGTGCCACTACCGCGTTACACTACCGTAGCGGGTATTCCAGTTACTGAGTTGATTGATAAGGATAAGCTTACAGCTATTTTAGAACGAACTAAAGTAGGTGGTGGGGAATTAGTAAAGCTAATGGGTACATCGGCTTGGTATGCACCGGGTTCAGCAGCAGCTCAAATGGTAGAAGCTATTGTGAAAGATCAACGAAGAGTTTTTCCGGTTTGTATGCAATTAGATGGTGAATATGGTATTAAAGATTGTTACCTCGGTGTGCCAGTTATTTTAGGTAAAAACGGTATCGAAAAAATTATTGAATTAGAATTAAATACAGACGAAAAAGCATTGTTGGAATCCAGCCGCAAAGCTGTTCGTGAAGTAATGGATGTATTAGATAATTTGGGTAAGTAGTCGTTTACTCTCAGTAGAAATATACTGCGCATGAAAATTATTTTTATGCGCAGTTTTTTTATGCCTTTTTTCTACCACCGTAGATAAGCTCACCCTTTACTAAGCCATGCATTTTTCTTTTTTCTTCGGGTAGATCATTTACAAAATTATCTACCAAAGGATCTAGTCCGGCCAACGCAATTCGCTGGTGATAATCAAATCCATATTTACGAACATGATCGGCCTGACCAAAAAGTTGTTCGCGCTGACGCGGATCGGTAATAGTATCATTTTGATACGTAGCGTCTACGATCGGATTAAAAAAGGGTACTTGCATAATGGCCAATGCATTCGGTTTAAGTACCCGGTTAATTTCCCGCATCGCTTGAATATCGTCTTGCACATGTTCCAATACATGGTTACAAAGCACAAAATCAAATGTGTTGTCAGGAAATGGAATCGCGTGGATATCCATCTTTACTTTGGCCAGAGGCGATTCAATGTCTGCGGTGATATAGCGCTCGCCATGTAATTTTTCAAAGCGGTTTATAAAACAGGCTTCCGGAGCAATGTGTAAAACGTGTTGACCTTCTGTAAAAAACTTGGACTTGTCTTTTAAGTATAACCAAATTAGTCGGTGGCGTTCCAGCGACATACACGAAGGACAAAGGGCATTCGGTCGTGACTTTATACGGCCGTACGGTAAAAATTTCGAAAAGCTTTTTGTGCAAACCGGACAGGTGACGGCAGAACCGACATAAAATACCTGCAATACCTTTAACCCCAAACCGCTAACGCGTTGCAGGTATTTGCGCGGAACAAATCGTATTAAAAGGGAAATTATTTTTTTCATGAGTTGGCAAATATAGCCCTTGCAGGCAGATCAGCCATGTATGTTATCGCAGAAGGGTACTTCATTTTTTCTGTAGTCCACAAAACTTTTTTCTGCACGCATTCATCTATACCTTGTAATCGCTGAAAGGCATTGAAAATCACTGAAAACCAAAACCACTGTGGCCGAAACTTTACTCGACATTGCCATGATGCATGCTGATACCCTTGTAGCCCGGGCCAAAGATGGCGATCAGCAAGCACAAGGTAAACTGGTACAGCTCTGGTATAAACGGATTTATAATTTTGGCTATAAATTCTTTTTAGATCACGATTTGGCCATGGAAGTGTCACAAAAAACCTTCATTTCCATGTGTAAGAATCTGGCCAGCTTACAGGACAATGCCCGGTTTAAATCATGGCTCTACAAAATTGCTGTTAATTATTGTCGTGAGGAGGTGCGCAAAAAGAAAGGTAGTCGTGCAATGCCTTTTGAAGCGGTTTGGAATCGTGAAGCAGAAGATTCGCCCGGCTGGGAATCTTCGGCCAGCCGGCAAGATAATCCAGATCGACATTTACAACACCTTGAACTTTCTGACATCTTGCAAGAGGCACTTCTGGAACTTAATCCCGAACAACGCGAAGTCGTGGTGATGAAGGAGTATGAAGGTTTGAAATTTAGAGAAATCGCAGAAGTACTAAATATTTCAGAGAATACAGTAAAGTCAAGAATGTACTACGGACTAGATGGTCTGCGTAAAATTTTGGAGAGAAAGAGAATTACTAAAGCAACAATAGGCTATGAGTTATAAACCGGATGAGAGTACCTTAATGGCTTACCTGTATGGTGAGGTAACGGGCGAAGAAAAAGAAAGAATTGAACTGTACCTTGCAGCGCATGCTGATGCACGCCTTGATTTAGAGCGATTACAAAACATGCGCAGTATACTGGCCAACGTACACGATAAAGAAGTTATCGCTCCGCCACTTTTCTTGGGTGATTCGCAACGTACTTCGTTCTGGCAAACACCATACATTAAAACGGTTATGAGTGTGGCGGCTTCACTGATTATGATTATGCTGGTGGCTAAGGTAATAGGGCTGCGCGCTAATTTTTCGGAGAATGAAGTGCGCATTGGTTTTGGTGCAGAGGTACCAAAAACTAAAACGGAATCAACACCTGTACTACAGCCAACACTTTCTCCATCTGCCGTACAAGGTATGATCAACACAGCACTTCACGACAATAACGAATTGATGGAACGCAATTGGAGAGAGACTCGTGCTGCGCTAAACGAATCGATTACCCGTAACCTGGTGTCTAACTCCAGTAAAATTGATGCGTTGGTAAAAGAGTCGGCTTCGGCATCTCAAGATCAAATTCGTCAGTTTGTGTCTGGCTTACAAGATGAAAATTTGCAGTTGGTGAAAAACTATTTCCAGCTTACAGCCAATGATCAAAAACAGTATATGGAAGACTTATTGATTGATTTCGCCAAATACTTACAACAACAGCGCAATAATGATTTGCAAGTGGTACAAAATCAATTAACCACTATGCAGCAAAAAACAGATATGTTTAAACAAGAAACCGAAGAGATACTCACTAGTATAATTACTACGGTAGAACGAAAAAATTCACAAGGAACAAAATACTAGGCCACAAGCCATTAAATTTAAAATAACGATTATGAAGAAGATGATTCAATGGATAGGATGCAGTGCGATGGTGTGGGTGCTGAATGTATCGCCCCTGGCAGCACAAAAATTGGATGAAGCGCGTATGCAACGCGACATAGAAGTAGCGGCTAATGTTTTGAATACACTAATCAAACAACAGTTTGAAAAGCAACAAATGTTTTTTCCACTTGAAATAAAGGGCAGCTATCAGCCCGGGTACGGAGTAACGTTTAGCCTACCCGCTGATTACACTACACCCATCGCGTTAATCATGGGATCGGGAAATGTTAATGTATCGGGAAGTGTAGTTTATCGCGATGGACAAAATATACCCGGAGTAACGTATTCGTATAGCAGCACCGATCGCGAGCGAGTTAATGGAGATCGGCAACGCGTGGAGGAAGAGACGAGGGGTTCAATTAGCTTACGCGATCAGGCTGTTGAGAAAAGACGTACCGATATGGATAGTATTCGCAATGCCTATAACCTAAAAGTGATTGAAGCGGCAAAATTATTTATTGTTGATTATGGCGATATGCTTACTCAATTAACACCGCAAGAACGTATTGTTATTTCGAATCAAGGCGATCAGCCAAGAATGTGGGTTAATCAATATTTTAATGCACCTAAACGAACGCATCTTTCTGTCGAAATGAGTAAGGCAGATTTAATGGCACATAAGCAGGGGAAATTAAATCGCGATCAGGCGTTGGCAAAAATTAACGTAGTCAATACCGAATCAGTAAGCGAAGTGGAGCCTGATTTGGAATTACTATCCAGTATATTCAATCGACTTTATCGTTCCGATCTTTCCAAAACATACTTTACCGATAACAATATCTATTTCGAACGCCTAAAAGATTTTGGTGTAATCTACTACATGCAGGTATTTAGCAGTAGCGAGCGAAATTATAATCGCTACGTTATGCCAACTGTTGGGCTAGATGATTTGGATCAGAAGGAACGCGACAAGAAAGTAAAAGAACTATATCCTCAGTTTGAAAAGGAATTGAAGGAAAATATTTTGGAGTATGGACGCACCATTAAAAGTTTGAAGGATGATGAAGTGTTGGTGTTTCAGGTAAAAGTAACCAAGTGTTCAGGATGCGGAATTCCATCTACGATCGATTATACCTTAAAGGGTTCAACATTACGCGAGTGGAATGCCGGAAAAATTGATAAGCAAACTGCTGTATCACGCATGGTTATTAAAAAAGGTTCTAATCAATAAGTTTAAGGCGTTACCTGCAGGTATTTTCTTATGCGTAACGCCTCTTTTCACCAAGTCATTAAAAGCCGCTGAAAGCAGTAATGAACCGAAGGTTCAATTATGTTACTTACATTTCTATAAATAATCAGATATTCGTTAGTCATTATACAACCTAATTAGGCGGTGTAAAGTTGTAAACTATTTTACTATGAAAAAAAATCTTCTAATTGGTGCTGGTATCATCGTGGTACTGATTATTGCCTTCTTTATTTTCCGAACCAAACAAACAGGTGATGGAGTCGATATAATCACCAGTGTAACAGTTGGACCTTTCAAAGTAGAAATAGAAACAACGGGTGAACTGGAAGCGAAAAACTCAGTGAAGATACAAGCACCTACTCAGCTTCGGGAGTATCGTGTTAATAACCTCACTATTCAAAGTATTGTTAATGAAGGAACGGTTGTAGAAAAGGGCGATTGGATTGCCACACTTGATCGCTCTGAATTTACCGGACGGATAAAGGATAAGGAAATCGAATTAGAAAAGGCAAATGCCAACTTTGTTCAAACCCAACTAGATACCACTCTACAAATGCGTCAATCGCGCGATGAACTTATTAACATGCGTTACGATGTAGAGGAGAAGCGAATTGTATTTGAACAATCTAAGTTTGAACCACCGGCTACCATAAAGCAAAACGAAATCAATCTGGAGAAATCGCAGCGCGCACTTGAACAAGCATTGGAGAATTATAAAATCAAGAAACGCCAAAATGTAGAAAAGATGCGCACGGTAAATGCTGAACTGCGCAAAGTACAGGGTGAGTTCAATGGTATGATGACGTTGAATTCTGCTTTTAGTATTGTAGCTCCCGAACCCGGAATGGTTATTTATCGAAAGGGATGGGATGGGAAGGCAATTAAGTCAGGTTCACAAATTAGTACGTGGGATCCGGTAGTGGCTACCTTACCCGACTTAACAACCATGATGTCTAAGACTTATGTTAACGAGGTGGATGTACGCAAAGTAAAGAAGGGTCAAAAAGTAGAAATTGGTTTAGATGCTTATCCAGACAAAAAACTTTCAGGAAAAGTAATTAATGTGGCCAATGTAGGTGAGCAGCGTCCGAACAGTGATGCCAAAGTATTTCAGGTAGATGTAGAAATTGCTGGGACAGATCCTACACTTCGGCCAGCCATGACCACAAGTAACAAAATTATTACTCTGATTATTGATAGCGCTTTATTTGTTCCGCTAGAGTGTTTACATAGCCAGGCTGACTCGATAACATATGTGTATCGAAAAGATGGTATCAATACCATTAAACAAGAAATTATGTTAGGCGAAACAAATGCGAATGATGCCGTTATACTGGCGGGCTTAAAGGAAACAGATCGTGTATTTTTATCTATACCCACTGGCGCATCGGGTGGCGAGGTTAGATTACTACCCGAAATGAATGGAAAGCGAAAGCGGCCTGAAGCGAGAGAAGACGAATCAGAAGGAGGAAAGATTACACTTCCGGAAGATGGACTTTCTTCGCGTAAACGAGAAGGTGGCAAACGATCAGAAGCCAGAAATCAATAGTTCTCAATTTACCACTTTGCACGATCGGCAGATGGCTGTTAATATAAAAAGGAAATCATCTTTAATGATATACAAGCACAGATGAGAGAAAGAATTTTAGCCAACCTATACATTGCGATCGATGCGGTAATTGCTAACAAAGTTCGCTCTTTACTTACGGCTTTAGGTATTATTTTCGGGGTAGCTGCGGTTATTGCCATGTTGGCGATTGGAAATGGTGCGCAGCAAGAAATTTTAGAACAAATAAAATTAGTAGGTGTAAATAACATTGTTGTAAAGCCGATAGTCGAACAGGAAGAAACACGTATAGAAGAAGCTTCGGGTGAAAAAGAAAAGCGAAAATTTTCTCCAGGTCTTACTATTCGCGATGTACATAGTATTGAAAGAATTATCCCCGGAATTTCAAAAATGAGTCCGGAAATTATTTTGGAATCTACGATCATAAAAGGTGGCGTGCGAAGATCAGCTAAATTAGTTGGTGTTGATCCGGTGTATTTTGATATCTATAATTTTGAACTGGCAGAAGGCAGCATGTTTACAGCCGAGCATATTAAGCTTGGAGCTCCGGTTTGTATTATTGGTAATGCCATAAAAAGTAAATTCTTTCCCTCTGAAAACCCGGTGGGTAAATCTATTAAAGTAGGGCCAAACTGGTTGCGAATTATTGGCGTAATGCGCGAACGATATGTATCACAAAATAGTATTGCCAAATTGGGTATTCGTGATTTCAATATGGATGTATACAGTCCGTTGCAAACGGTATTAATCCGCTATAAAAACCGAGACTTAGTTACGCAGTCATCGCTAAATCCCACACAAAATTTTAGTCGCGGTCGTATCATTATTATTTCTGATGAGGGCGGAGATGATGACAGTGGTCCAGCGGTAAATTATCATCAACTAGATCGATTAGTGATTCAGGTAGCGGAGACTAGTTCACTCAATCCAACAGCAGAAGTGCTATCGCGATTATTACAGCGCAGGCATTATGATGTAGTTGATTATGAAATAGAAATCCCAGAGTTATTATTAAAACAACAACAGCGTACAAACGATATCTTTAATTATGTACTAGGTGCTATAGCCGGTATCTCTTTATTAGTAGGTGGTATCGGTATTATGAACATAATGCTGGCGTCTGTATTAGAACGCATAAAAGAAATTGGACTACGCTTGTCGTTAGGGGCAAAGAAAAGTGATATTGTTCAACAGTTTTTGTTTGAAGCCGTAATGATCAGTGTGTCAGGCGGGTTGATTGGTGTGATATTAGGTGTGTCCATGGCATTCATTGTTTCTGAAGTGGCGGAGATTCCTACCATTGTTAGTTTTTCGTCTATCCTTTTATCTTTTGGTGTAGCTGCCACCGTAGGGCTAATTTTCGGAATAGCTCCTGCACGTAAAGCGGCTAGTCAAGACCCCATTACATCATTACGTTATGAATAGAAAAAAAATCCTACTTGCTGCTAGTCTACTTTTTTTTATTATCTCATTAAGTTCA
>CAYNKN010000095.1:0-10113 GCA_964397805.1 uncultured Chryseolinea sp.
CTTCAAATCAGGCCTTCATCTGCAAATGAAAAATAGCTTTCACTGGTAAGTATCAGGTGGTCGAGTAATTGAATTTCCAATAAGCGGCCACCTTCTTTTACTTTTTTGGTTAGTTCAATGTCAGCATGGCTTGGTGTGAGGTTTCCACTCGGATGATTATGAGCCAAAATAAGGCCGGTCGCACAAGCTTTTAATGCGGCAGCAAATATCAATTTCGGATCGGCTACTGTCCCAGATATTCCACCAGTTGATACTTCGAATACACCAAGAACTTTGTTAGCTCTGTTCGTAAAGAGAACTTTGAATTGTTCACAAAGTTCAATTACAGAATCATTCCAAACTTGTCTCAAAACTTCATGTGCATCACGTGAACTAGTAATCTTTGGTCTGAGTGAAGGTTTTACATTTGACTTGTACGAGAGCTTGATTTCTGCTACCTGCCATTGTTTGTTTTGATTTGTGCTTTCCATAATTGTAAGAATTAATTATGGTCGTCACAAAGGCTTGGGTGTTCGTGCATGCAAAAGGAAACGGAATAATTGGGGGTTCCTGAAAGCGATAGCTGTAAGGGGGAACCGTTTATGCCGTAGTCTTTTGCAGGAACGAAATCACCCAGGCTACATTTGACTATAATTAATTTCTTACCATGGAAAACACAGAAACAATGGCCCTGGCAGAATGACTTTCGTTACGAACATTCAATTCTTTTTGCTAGTAGTAAGTCCGATAGCGAGCTTTCATCCAGCGATAATACCAATTGCCAAGAAACCACACGATTCCACCGATAAGTCTGACAATTGATAAGTATCATTCAAATATCCAAGAATCCGTTTTTACTAACAATGATCACCATATCCAACATAGCACTCGTCAGAGAAGCAACCAATCGCCACATGTTTTTTTAAGTAAGATTTTCAGTAAGTAATCACACCCCACCATTCTTTCCGACAAGCCGCCAATCAGCACGTTCTGAAATGCCTGTCAAGGGTGACAATACCATCAAAGAAATGAACGAAATAGTATTGTCACTCTGTATTACCCTTGACAGGCATTTCGGAACGGCATTAACTTTGGCTTGCGGGAGAATGATTCATGTTTTAAATCGAAACACCTTTTCGTTTCTTCTTCTCAGGTTCTTCAGTTGATTCTGTATTTTCGGCCTTCAACTTATTTGAGGAATTAATTTCCTGACTATTACTTTGCTTCTGATCCGCACTTTCACCTTTATGTTCCTTCACTCCCTGAAACTGCTTCTTCATGGAAGCATCATACACAATCACATTCCTGTCTTTCGGGTTTGCTTCCAGAAACATCTTCTCTTCCTTACCATCGCGGTGAAATGTTACCGATTGGAGATTGCCTTTCTCCATGTTCTTCATGATCATGGCCTTTTGATCAGGATCAGCAAGTTCTTTGATTGGATGCTTTGCTAAGCTCTTATCAAGATCAAAACCATAAGCCGTGTGATAGCGGTTCAACTTGTGATTGCCGTTATCTTCTTTTTCTTTGAAGTTGATTTGAAGCCATGCCTGGTACGGATTGTCTTCGCGATCCATCAACTTCTTGTTGACGGCACGACCATCGAGCATGTTGTAGGCTTCTTTCGCTGTTACACCATTTCCCTTGTTGATGTAGAAGGTTTGTGACTTCTCTTTTTCGAGATCATCACTTTTCAAAGTTGCCTGATATTTATTGACAAAGTACATATCACCTTGCTTGGATTTGGAGAAATCAATCTGGTAGTCGACAACATCTTTTTTCTCCCCTTTCGAAAATTCTCCCTGGAAAGGAATTTGAAATTGTTCCTTCCCGGCTTTCATATTCTTTTCCAACTCAGCATTCAGCTTGTCGCCAAAGCCGAGATAGAAAAGACGCTCTTTCAAAAACTCCGCATTTTGTTCGTTCATAATTGAAAATGTTTTTCGTTCGAATTCTTTAGTAAAGTATAAAGCCAACTCTTACTTGTAAGGAACGGGTTGCGCCTTAATGATTGCTCTGTTTTTTATCAGCAGTTTCAGATGCCGACCGCCCTTCTTTTCCAGAAGTTCAATAGCCAAAACCTTCGCATCCGGAATGGTGAGTTTCTCAAGAGCCACAATCACATCCTGTGTAGTTGTGCTTTTTATCACCTCGGTGTTACCATGCACAAAAAGCGGCATGGCAGAGACTTCCTGAGAGGCGGTGCGTTTCACATTTTGCTTGTCCTTCACGTAAAACCGAAGCATGTCGGTGTGAAAGGAAATGTTCGACCGGTTTGCAATCTGCAACTGATAGAACATGATGTTGCCCTGAATGTAGATTCCCTGTAAGGATAGCTTCATTCCGTAGTGCGAAGTCTTTTTTACACCTCCACGTTGGGGTAACTCCAAAATACTTTCAGCGCACCGCTCCATTTCGGGCGAAGTAAGTTCGGTCTGAAAAAGAAGTGGCGCATTTGTGTTTTCTGCATTACTCGTTTCATTAAACTGAATAGTGAATGACTTAGGACGCTCCGCATAGTTCACCATAAAGTGATGCAGCTTCCCATCGCTGGTAATTACAGTCAGGTTTGTCTCTTTGAAATTTACCCGGCCAGCTTTTAATTGCAGAACGTTGTTGACGCCTTTTGCTTTTTGCGCCAGCACATCGCGGCTTCCACGATCAACGGAAGTGATGCTGGAATTAAAAATGATGCTTGACGTTTTGTTGAATGTAACTTCAACGGTCTTCACATCTGCGGAAGATTGACTACTCCCTTCTGTCACGACTAATGCGAAAATGAGAATCATCATAATCCGAATGTGTAATTTGTTTGATATGTGTGACATATTTAAAAATTTAGTTGATGAAGAGAAGTTGTGGTAATCGCTTACCACAACTCACGTTTATGCTGGTGATTTACCAGAACAGATCCCCCAATCCGCCCAGCATCAGAAGTTTGATGTAGAGGTTATTGAAGAAGGACAGAATCGACAAGGTTACTACGCCTTTCATATTTATTGGATGTTTAAATGTTTGACAATTTATTTTAACCAACTACAGACTTTTGCGTGGTTTACCGCCTACAATAGCAGCAGCAGCAATACCGGCCACGCGTGCGTAACAAACGCACCTATAGCACCAAGAAGAAATAGCATGACTATTATGGTTAAGTAGTTTATATGTGACTTCCCATTGATCTCTTTCTAAAGGAGACAACTACCACCTGCAATTCTACAGGTGTACCGTAAACGAGTTCCGGACCTCGTTCTGCTTCAGCGACCTATCGAGAAGTTGTAGCAGACACAACGTTCTCACCTTCATTTCGGGGTTGGCTGTTTGCGTCTTTCAGCATCAACAGCAGTATCCCCCATAAAATAATTCTGGCGATTAAGCTCATCGTTTGATTTGTTTAAATGGTTATTGATAAATTATTGAACAGATAGATTCTTGTCCTTGAGCAAAACCTGGTAGCCAGCTTTCACCGTAACCTTGATGAGCTTTGCTTTTCGAGAGAATAGACCTTTGGCAGCTTCAATGCCTGCCGTGGCTGCCTGCACACCCAACGAGTTATCCATCGAGTATAGCTGCACGTCCTGTATCGATTGACTGGAAGCTTGCTTGGCAGCATCGCGTGTAATGGCACCGGGAATGTAAATACCTTCTATGCCATCGAGGTCGAAGACTGCCAGTGAAACAGGAAGTAAGGAATGTTCATCACGGATAGAGTTGATTGAAATGGTGAGCCGCTCACCACTGATCGCACAGGTGCCAAAGACAAACTGGTCTTTCCCGACAAGCTGACCATTGATGTAGACATCGGTCAGTAGTCTTAGCTTGACCGTTGAGCCCGCTACCACGGTTTGCGTATCGTGAATGACCGCCTGAATCGCATTTGAATTTTCATACTCCGATTGTAAATCATCATCGAGTCCGTAAAATCCATTCCTGATTACTTGTGGTGTATAGATGGCGTCTGATGTGCTATCAACACTTGTCATTATTGCCCGCGGTGCAATACCCTCCACAAGCGAAATGTTATCTCCCGTAATTGCAGCTTCAACAGGGAACACCTGTTGCTTGTGCTGAGCACTTTGTTCCCTGATCTTCTCACGCACACGTTCAGGATGTTGTACGTCAAGTATTTTATCAAGCATACTCTCGATTTGTTGCATCTCCGGATCGTTGGTGTCGGAGCCTGCCATGATCTGCATCATCTTTTCAAGACGGTCAACATCTTGGGTCATTCCATTGCCAGATACTGTAACAACATTTTCTGTGAGTGAAGATTTCTGAACAGCCTTTACGTTTTGCTCCGGCCTATTCAGTTGCTGCGTGAGCTGCTCCAGCTTTTGATTGATCATTGCTTCATGCTGATCCATCTGTCCATACTTGTCCTTGCTCCCCAGCGAAGTATTGAGTTTACTCTCTTCTTTGGGGATTGTGTCGCGTGAAGCTTTTCCGGTCAAGGTTGCTACCACATAATAAGGATCGTTACGTCTGGCTTCTTCGTATTTGAGTGAATCTCGTTTAGCCTGTTCATACAAGGCAAACTTATCCCAGAGTTCATCTTCTTTATTGAAATGTGCACCGGGCAGTTCCATGTTTAATCCTGACTTGATTTCCTGAGCTTGTACAGGGGTACCTTGTCCGCCTCCGAGTGCCCAGAAGATCATGGTAACAAATGGTGTAACCAGCAAGGGCAAGACCATGTAGAATCTGCGCTGCTGTAAGAATTTTTGTGAATGCGGTTTCATGTGAAAAGGATTTAGAAGTTAGTTTTGAGTATTTAGAATAGGATTAGCTGTTCATTGCTTGTACAGACCAATCAGAAAATCAATGCTGTCGACCAATCCTTCGCGGCCGCGAAGCAGGCCATCATAGACTGGCCTGTCCGTTTTGTAAAGGCTATCCAGCGTGGACTTGAATTTCATGAGCATCAAATAATCTTCTTCGGAAAACATTGCTTCACGTTCAGCAGGTGGTATGACAAAAGCTTTGGTTGTCATTCCTTCCGGTAAGTTGAATTCACTTACGGGTGAACTATAAAATGGACGAATTGTCAAGGCGAGACAGATGCCACCCATCAGCAAACCAAAGAGCGCCAAGGCCAGCTTTTTCTGTGATGAGGACAGTTTTTCACTTTGTGTTTTGAGGTAATCTGAAAACTTTCGCAAGAATGAATTCAACATGCCTACCATTTTTTCTTTTGCAGGTATTTCTTCAGATGTTTTTTGAGAATGTCTATCAGGCGTTTTCATTGTTATCGGTTTATTGTTTTAATGTCATTGTTCTCCAGAGTATTCCAGCGTTCGATCGGAAACCCATGCGCGTTGTTATCCGAGCGAGCCACGTTACGCAAGTAGCCTTCCGTGATCAGGCTCCGCATGACGATGGATGTAGCCCGTATGATGCGTTGCTTCGAGTGGTATCGGAAGTAGTATGGGTAATTATCCAGATTCAGTTCGATGCTATCCACTTCAATACTCTGACTGATATTGCCCGAGATGATATTGGAGTAGTACCTGTTTTCTTTCAGGTTGTCGTATTGACGTTTGGCGGATACATCTGCCATGTAGAGTGCTTTGGTAATGTTAAGCTGTATCATCTTGTCATCCGGGTCGAGGGTGAAGAAGTAATGATGGAACATCTTCACATGATCGCGTGCTTCAACTGGTATGTTGTCTTTGCGTTCAGCAGAATAGGCTTCTAATGCTTTCGCATTGGAGAGAATGTAAATTCTTTCCTGGGTCTGCGTAATGAGTTGAAAACTCTTGTACACGGTGTAGCAGCAGATGAAACCACACACCACCATGAGCACCAATGAAAACAGGCGTATGTGTTTAAAGGCAGAGTCAATATTTTTAAGTTGCTGAAACATGAGGTTCTATTTTTTACCAGAAAGTTTATCGTGCATGTAGCCATCAGATGATTTTGTATCCTTGCTTGTTGATGAAGCTTTGGCTGACCCTGCCTGTGATTCTTGTGATGGAGAAGAATTGAACCATCCGGCAGCCGCGCTTACTCCCGCCACAGTCATTGATGTGGCAGACCGCGCTGTTCCCACAAATACATTGGAAGCTTTATGCAGGAGTATATTTCCGCCTCCGGCATGCACGATGTAATTGGCAACAGAGGGAACAGTAAAGTAGCCGATGATACCAATGATAAGAAAGATGATGTAGCCTGTATCGGATGCACTGAAGAATGTATCGCCATACATGTTGATTTGTTCAATGTCAATTCGAAGCATGTTCTCCTGAATCTTGGCAATGATGCTACCGAAGATGTTCGCCACCGGAAGCCAGAGGAATACATTGATGTAGCGGGCGATCCAGACCGTAAGTGTATTCTGCAATCCATCAAAAACGGAAATACCAAATACCAGCGGGCCAAGTATGGCCAATACAATCAGGTAGAATGTTCTAAGTGTGTTGATGCAAAGAGCTGCCGCTTCGTAAAGGATATGCAGTATCTCTGACATCCATTGCTTGATAGCGTTCTTGATTCCGTAGGCAGTCTTGGCCATCAGAAACTTGATACCATTGCTCAAAAGGTCAAGACCTGTTTCTTCTTCGCCATCCGGATACGTATAGCGATACCACTTTCCGTGTGTTCCCACATCACCGTACAATTGCCAGGTGATCGTCTTCTTGATCGCGCCTTCTTTTTGCTTCAGCAAATAGGAAATGGCATTGTTGGAGTTGTTCATCATGGCAGCAGTACCCGTTACGGTTGGCTTGAGTACGCCATTCATTAGAGCGATCACATAGGGAAAGAGCAGTATCGCCAGTCCCAACGCGAACGGACGAAGCAACGGATAAAAATCAATGGGTTCAGCATTACCGATGCTTCGCCACACACGCGAAGCGATATACCAAAGTGAAGCAAAGCCAGCTATACCACGACCAACGCCAATGAGCTGATTGCATAGCGGAAGCATATCCGCGTATAACTCATCAAGTACACTTTGCAGACTGTGAATTTCTCCGACAAATGTTTGTCCGAAAGAAACAACGGGCAATACTATTCCTGTGACCATGACAAGCATGGCCTTTATCATTCTCGTTTTCATCGTAAAGTTGTTAAGGTGTTACTTCATAGAGTTTCTGTAAGGTCTCTACATCGTGATTCTCACGTGCTCGCTGCATGGCCAGCATTTGTGTACTGCTGTTAAACACTTTCAGGAACACCAGTTTGTTTTCCATGTCCATGTAAATTCGGTCGATGGCCTGAAGTCTTTCTTCATCACTCATGCGCAGTTTTGTTGCCGTGACGATCATGAGCAATTCATCAAGATTTCGAAGGCTTTGTTTGAACAGCGAGCCATAGACATTCTCAAGGTATTTGATTTCCCTTACTGTTAGGTTCGGATCATTTTTGAAGCGATTGAATGCCCGCTTGTATTCTTTCACCAGAAACTGCTGGTACTGGATGATGTACGGTATGCGTTTGTAATTTCTTACCGATGGATTTACGGCAAAGAGGCCATCAAGGAAAACCTGATGCAGATTGAAATTGCCTTCTGCAATGTCCTTGATGGTATTGTATCCTTTGGTAAGAATCTTATACCCTTTGTACATGTTATCGAGTATCTCTTCAAGCTGCTGGAGCTTCTCATAGTTTAAGATGAGTTGAGCAGCTTCCTGAGATTGAGCCCGGACTCTGGTCGGAAGGGAGAGCACGAAGAAGAGCAAGACAATCATTGCGGTCTTCACGACAATGGGAATATGCAGGACTGCTTTCATACCGATTTGATTAATTGTTCTGAACGTTTAATTTGATTTTTCTCTTTTGCCCGCTCCGCGCAGAGTAGTCTTGTGCTGCTGATGAAGTCTTGCGTGAAGGCATACTTATCCTGCATGTCGTCATGTACTTTGTCAAGGCGCAGCAGGCGTTCATCGTCTTTCATTTCTGCTTCACCGGAAGTGGTAATGACAATGAGTTCATCGATGGATGCTTCACATTCTTCCAGTATGTTCTTATACACCTCTTCGATGTATTCCACCTCATCACTGGAAAGGTTCTCATCTTTGCGTGACTCCAGCACAAGCTTGTACAAGTCTTTTCTAATGCTGTTTTGGTAGGCAATCACGTCATTTAACTTCGGAGAGTTCTTCACCACGGGACTGACTTGCTTCAACGAGTTGAGATAAGCTTTGTCCATCGTGAACGTTCCATCCTTGATGTCGCCTATGGTGGTGAGTCCCTTGTCAACGATCTTGTATCCCTTCTTCAGGTATTCGAGATATACTTTCAGGGCTGCAATCTGTTGAATCAAATATTTTCGTTGAGTCTTCTTTTGCAGGAACCACTCGTTCCAGTTGGGCGTCTGTGCCTGTGCAGCGCCACAGCAGAGCACGACCAGTAGTAATATTGTTATTCGTTTCATCGTTATCTGATTTTTCGTTTTCTATCGTCACCTAACACCATCCTGTTTGCATGTTCGCAATAGGGCATTTCAATGTTGGCACGAAGCGGTACTGTTACACTTTTTATGTTCCCTGTACTACTTCCATTGGTGATATCCATTTTCTCTATTCGAAAGCCGTCCGATTGACTGTGCTTTACTTTGAAGTCACATCGCACGTATGGGCTTTGCTCATTCCGCCAAAGGGAATAAGTAGTCAGGAAGAATGGCGGCACTGATGATCGTCCTTGCAAAACGTCCAGCAGATGTTGGTTAAGTGAATCCTTCAACTTTCCGGGATGAGCGGAATTGGATAGGAAATGTCCATCATAACCTCTCTCATTCATGAGTTTGAGAAACTCTGCGATGTGATTGCCTAGATATTGCATGGTCATAACCCATAAAGTTTTTTAACGCGATCAGTCTCATATTGTGTCTTCGCCCGGTTCAAACTGATCTGGTAGGTATTCATATTGAATTCCAGCAGATCAATAAAATTCTGTTCGATTCGGTCTCCGGCTTGCGTGATGATTGCCAGTCGCTGCGCATCGGTCATTTGTGTTTTGAAGGAATTAATGACCAGTAGTATCTGATCCAGATTTCGTACACTTTCATTCAGAATACCTTTGTACACCCGGTACATGTAGTCGATTTCACTTTCTGTAAAGTGTTTATCTTGTCGCACCAGGTCCCATGCACGTTTGTATTCATCCACGATACGCACCTGCTTCTCCATGATCAGCCGGATGCGCTGATACGTAGCGAGTGTGTTCTTTACTTCCACAATTCATCGTAGTATTCCTGATAGAGTTTACGGTGCTTCTCCGTCCACTCAGCAATCTCGGTGAGCTTGAGTTCAGAGAGCTTATTCTCCAATACCTTCTGGGCATTCTGAAGCCAGATAGTTTTGTTTTGCAGGCGTTGGATCATCAAGTCAACAGCTTTGATCACTTTCTTGACCGCCTCTTTGATAATCTTGGCAATGGGTATGGCAGCCTGCGCCTGCTGTGTAGGTGTCGATGTCAGGCATACCGTAGTTAGAAATATAATGATGAGTATTTTTTTCATGACTGATTTTGTTTAAGCAGTATTCCCCAAGCGGATGTCGTTAGCAAGTGCGGCAATTCCTTTTTGGATGTCGTCCCACTTCTTTGTATAGGCTTGAACTTTCAATTTTTCTGATTCTTCCGTGGTATAGGCCAGGTATTCTTCCAGCGAGACTTCCGTGGCATACACTTTTGAAAGCACTCCACCCAGGCTGATGAAAACCTCTTTGTATTTGCGTGAAGGATCATTGCTCTTGTTGATGGAGAGTACCAGGGCCTTTTCTTTTTCGGTGAGTCCGAGCAGCTCCTGTATCTGACCAAACTTGTTTTGATACTTACTTTGATCGAGCAGTATTTTGCAGTCGGAGTTATTGATGATGGCCTGCTTTACAATGGGTGAACTGATAATGTCTTCTACTTCCTGTGTTACCACGATAGCCTCACCATAAAACTTTCGAACCGTCTTGAACAGGTATTTGATATACTCCGCCATTCCTTCCTTGGCGATGGCTTTCCATGCCTCTTCGATTAAAATCATTTTTCGAATACCTTTGAGCTTACGCATCTTGGAAATGAACACCTCCATGATAATGATTGTGACGACAGGAAACAGGATCGGATGATCCTTGATGTTGTCAAGTTCAAAGACGATAAACCTTTCGCGAAGCAGATCCAGGTTCTCTGAAGCATTCAGTAAAT
>CAYNKN010000096.1:0-10046 GCA_964397805.1 uncultured Chryseolinea sp.
ATAGTCCGAAAGGAAAGAAAATCTCTTGGTCGCAGCCTGAAATTCTTCTTTACGATGATGATCCCATAATTCGAATGAGTTATCCGGATTTGATTGAAAATTCTGGAAACTATTACATAACAGAAACCCAAAAAGACGTTGCTAGAATTCACAAAATCGATGCTGCATTTTTGAATACGCTTTGGAGCCAGTTTGATCTTCGGGAGAAAAACACAGATGGATTGGTGCGCGAGTGGAAATTTAAAGATCAAAGCTTTCCGGTGAAAAAAGATTCTGTCACCCTAAAATCATTTTATGTTCGTAATAACGATAGACAGGATCATGGAGGGAAAAATGTCCTCTCAGGGTTTACAATTGATATAAACTTTAATCTGAAAAACTTGCATGGAGGGCAAGTTTTGCTGGATACCCGAAATGAAGCCGGGAAAGGAATGCAGTTAATAACCACTGATGATAGAAGTATTCGCCTGGAGATGAGCGATGGCAGAACATTGTCATCATGGACCTGTGATAAGAGTCTTGAAGAAAATAAAACTCATCACCTAAGCGTCATTGTTGATGGTGGACCAAAAGTAATCATGTTCGTTTTAGATGGCCGAATGCAAGACGGTGGAACTACCCGACAGTTTGGTTGGGGGCGCTTTAATCCCTATCTGCAAGATTTGAATGGGAACAAAGAATGGACAATTGGAAAAAATATGGATGGAGGTATCAACCAATTAAATTTCTATAATCGAGCAATTTTGGTAACCGAAGCGATTGGAAATTATCGGCACTTTTTACCAACTAAAGAATAATGAGATGACAAACTTCACACTACCCTGGAGTAGAAGTACCTAGTCAGAATCGTGTAAATTCTTTCAATGCAAAAAATGGAAAAAATATTAGTCACCGAACAAGAATATTTAAAGGCGCGCGAAATATTTGATGCGTGTCAAAACTTTACCTGCATACCCATATCGGAGGATGAGGAAATACTTTCGAACACTATCCTGAAATACAAAATACGGTATGTTATCGTGGGTATAAACAAGTACTCAAATGCTCTTTACGAAGCGTTACCAGCTTCATCGGTAATTGCCCGCTTTGGTGTAGGCCACGACAATATTGATAAAGCCAAATTAAATCAATATCAAATTATCTGCACAAACACACCCAATGTCCTCGACATCTCCGTTGCAGAATATACAGTAGGTCTTATCCTTTCTGCATCACGATTTATTGTACCTGGCCACATTGCAATGACGTATGGTGCATGGGCGCCAACTCAAGGGAGTGAATTATATGGAAAGACCGTTGCGATTATTGGGGCTGGTTCAATCGGATTAAAAGTTGCAGCGATCTTAAAAAACGGTTTCGGAATGAATACCAAACTGTTGGTGAGATCGCAAGAAAAGAAAAACACGCAGAAGTCTAATGCTAATGTAGATACTATCCACGCCACCTTCAAGGAAACTGTTCGTGATGCTGATTTTGTTACCATCCACATTCCGGCAACACCGGACAATTTAAAGTATATAAATAAGGAAAAGTTAGACCAGCTTTCAGATAAAGCCTGGCTGATAAACACTTCAAGAGGCTCAGTATTAGATGAGGAGGCATTGTACCACGCACTCAAAAACCAAACCATTAAAGGAGCTGCGCTAGACGTATATACTTCTGAACCCTACACACCGCTGGCACCTAACTTAGATTTCCGCAAACTTCAAAACGTTTTACTTCTGCCACATATTGGAAGCAACACAGTGCAAGCGTGTAACCGAATGGCAGCTTTAGCTTTGCAAAATATTCAGTGCGCGAGCGCAGGAGAATTCAGCAAAATGAATATTGTTAATCCAGAAATACTCAACAAACCATTGTATGCCAAATAAACTCAAACGAGCACTTCAAGAAAAAAAACTAACATGTGGAGCCTGGATTCAAATTGGACATCCTGCGATCGGTGAAATTTTTGCAAGAGCCGGTTTCGATTGGATTTGCGTTGATCTAGAGCACGGCCATATCGGTATTGAATCTATGACAAATATTTTCCGGGCTATGTCGGAATGCGGATCAGTACCCGTGGTGCGTCTTCCTAAAAACGACAGTGTTTGGATTAAAACTTCACTTGACGCAGGCGCGAAGGGTATTATCGTTCCCATGGTTAACTCTGCGGCTGAAGCGCGTGAAGCTGTTAAAAGCGTAAAGTTTCCTCCTTTCGGAGAACGGAGTTTTGGCTTTTCAAGGGCGAACGCCTATGGGGAAGATTTTAACCAATATGTTCAAAATGCAAACGATGAAATCTCACTCATTGTGCAAATTGAACATAAAGATGCCATACAAAACTTGAGCGAAATATTAGCTGTTCCGGGCATTGATGCTGCGTTTATCGGTCCCTATGATTTGAGCGGATCATACGGTAAACCAGGAAATTTAGCTGATCACGATATTCAAGCAGCGCTCACTCTTTTTTTGCTTGAATGCGATAAGAAAAAAATAGTGGCAGGTTTGCACATAGTACATCCGGATGAGTCAAGCATCTCAGACGCAAAAGACAAGGGATACACTTTTATGGCATTGGGAATGGATTCTCAACTTCTCGCAGAAGCTTCAAAACAACTACTTCGTAAAAGCAATTTAATCACGTCAATTTAATGACAAACCTTAAAACTCTATTCATCTATTTAATTGATAACCTGTAAAGGCAAACGTCTGCACCTCTTCAGAATTCATAATGAAAACATATTTACGATATATTTTTTTTATCTCAACCGTTGCGTTGTCATCGTGCAAAAATCGCTCTCAGGATACATCCGAAAGATTTAACGCAGCGTGCACCGGAATCACCCGGGAATCCGTTGAATCATTTAATGCAAGAATGGAATGGTGGCGAGATGCCGGTTTCGGTATGTTTATACATTGGGGGCCCTATGCTGTTCCGGCAGGGGTCTATAAAGGAAACGAAGTTAATCACATAGGAGAATGGATAATGAACAACGCTCATATTCCTATAGCTGAATATGAAGAATATGCGAAGTCCTTTAATCCAGTGAATTTTAATGCAGAAGACTGGGCAATTCAAATGAAAAATTTCGGTGTGAAATACGTTGTATTTACATCAAAACACCATGATGGATTTTCAATGTGGGACTCCAAAGTATCTCAATACGATATCAAAGACTTTTCCATTTATGGCAAAGATATTATCAACGAACTTTCAGTTGCCTGTAAAAAAGAAGGTATCAAGTTCGGTCTTTATTACTCGATAATGGACTGGCACCATCCACACGCTCAGTCAATCAATTTTCCTAATTATAACAGTAACGATAGTTTAAGAATCAATCCTGAATTCAACTCTTACTTTACGGACTACCTAAAGCCACAACTCAAGGAATTAATACAAAATTACGATCCTGAAATACTATGGTTTGATGGCGAGTGGATACCAGACTATACACATCAAATGGGTATGGAGCTTTATCAGTATTTGAGAACTCTCAAACCTACCTTAATTATAAACAACCGGATTGATAAAGGGAGACAAGGTATGCAGGGGCTAAATAAGCAGGATGCCGAATATGTTGGCGATTTTGGCACACCCGAACAGGAGATATTAAAAACATCAACAGATACAGATTGGGAATCGTGCATGACAATGAACGATACATGGGGCTATAAATCAAATGATCAAAACTGGAAATCATCGAAAGTACTAATTCATAATTTAATTGACGTTGCGTCAAAAGGAGGAAATTATCTTTTAAACATTGGGCCGAAAGCAGATGGCGAAATTCCCGCTGAAAGCTTAGGACGACTTAATGAGATTGGAAATTGGCTTAACACAAATGGCGAAGCTATTTACGGAACTGAGAATCTTAAAACACATTTTAGTGATGGGGATAGCATTCGTTACACGAAGAAACGAAGCGATGAAATCATATATGCCATCATTAGTGGCCAGTTAAACCAGGTCAAAATTTAATTGAATATAGTTTTGTTCTTTGACATCTTGATAAATAGGGTTTGATATGAGTTCCTTTAAAGGAATTTTGTCAAGCAAAGCAACGCTCAAGATTTGTATTATTTCGTAATTCGAACGAGTCGATTTGAGCTTGTTTTTTATGATCACCACTAAACAGTAGGTGATGATGGCTGAATAAATTTGGATTTTCACTGCGTTTGGTGAAGTTCCCCAAAAGGATTTCACTTTCAAGTGTTGCTTTATCCATTTGAAGAAGAGTTCGATCTTCCATCGATATTTATAAAGCAATGCCACGTCTTCTGGGGCAATATCAAAATTATTTGTAATGAACACGAATCGTTTCTCGGTTTCCTTATCGACAAATCTTATTCTGCGAAGAGTGACTGGATATTTTTCTGAAGAATAGAAACCTTTGAGATTGATGGTCTGATCACAGAGAATGCCTTTTCTCTTTTTTACTTTACGAGAAGTAATACGAACAAAGTTTAAGTTATCCTTGGCGCGTGTTACAAAATAGGCGCCACATTGATTGATCTTAAACAGCCTTTCAAAATCCACATATCCACGATCCAGCACGTAAAAACCGCCAGTTTCGTATCTTAGGACATCCAGTCCATGAACATCATGAGTTGCTCCATCAGTGATATGAACAAAGCATGGAATGGAGGTTTTTACATCGATGAGAGTATGAATTTTTACAGCAGCTTTTGTTGTGCGAAATTCAGCCCACCAAAAAACATTGAGACATAAGTCGATGAGCGTTGAATCAAAAGCGTAAACCGGGCCGGCAATAGCTAACGTAAAATCAGCATCCGGTTGTGAACACGCTCTTGCCCGATCAATCATCGCGTAAGCAAACTCCTCAAAAATTCTATAGTCTCTCTGCTCGTTTGCAAGTTGCAGGTTTGATCGGGTCACATTCTTTCCAAAACCTAAATGGTAAAACTTAGCCTTGTGCGGACTTATACTTACAAGCAAATCTCGAAGACTATCGCGTCCACTAAGTTGACCGAACATCATGCACAACAACTGATTCCAACAAGTGAAATGTTTTACATATCGATTTCCTGTATAATGATCTACACAACGATCAAATATCCGCGAGGGCAAATGGAAGCCGATCTGAGAAAATACATATTTGCCATTGTGCATAAATCCGATTTTTCTCGAATCTATGGCTCAAATCGTCACCGTCAGTTTAAGAGCCTAAACCCTTGTAAATCAAGATTTCAAAGAACGTTTTAAATATTTTTAATGGCCACTAGTGATATGCCATCTCATTAAATAAGCCAGAAAAAACTATTTCATTTCAGTTTGTGATACCGAAGAAAGGAAGTGAAATCTTTTTGCTCGGGTACGACACCCCATTAAATTATATGTACACTGAAAAAACACTCGCTGTATACATCCCCGAGGTTCTACCCAATAAGTTAAAAGAAGCGCAAGCCTGGACGTTTAAAATAGAGGGCAAAGAAAAAATGTCTCCATCGAAATAACACAGATTGAAAAACATGAAAGATTAAGCCTTAAATTCCTTATGAAAAAACCAACTATACACGATATTGCAAAAAAGTTAAATCTTAATGCTTCAACTATCTCTCGAGCGCTCAATAATGATTCTCGAATAAGCAGCAAGACTAAGAATAACGTAAACATCGTAGCAAAAGCAATTATATTACCAACCTCATGGCATAGCAGCTGCTTTAAGAAATGGAAAAACAAACCTGGTCGGGGTCATCATACCAACGGCAGATAGAAGTTTTTTCGGATCAATCCTTCGAGGCATAGAAGAGGGATTGCGTAGCGAAGGTTATCAAACAATTATTTGTCAAACCAACGAAGATCCAGATAATGAAATTGCAGCGGTTGAAGCATTGCTCACAAGCAGAGTAGCTGGAATTATAGCTTCGATATCAAAGCGCACAATAAATTTTAACCATTATTTAAACGCCAAAAGTAAAGGTATTCCTGTGGTTCTGTTCGATCGCTCTACTGACCAACTTGATTTAAGTCATGTTGTAATTGACGATTTCCTTGGCTCCTATAAAGCGGTAAAACATCTCATTAACCAAGGATGTACAAGAATTGCTCATTTTACAAGCCCTCAAAAAATCAATATCTATAAAGAGCGACTACGCGGATATTGCACTGCGCTGAGCGAACATAATATTCCATTCCTAGAAGAACTTGTAATTGAAAGTGAACTTCAACTTGAAGACGGTAGAAAAAGCATGAATACACTACTTCGACTCCAACTACCACCTGATGGCATTTTCTCATCTAGTGACCTTGGCGCAATAGGAGCTTTGCAGGTATTAAAAGAAAATAATATCACCGTACCGGAACAGGTTGCCATTTGTGGATTTAGCAATGAGCCATTCACTCTGTTCTGCGACCCTCCCATTTCTTCCGTTGAACAACATAGCAGACTAATAGGCAAGTCGGCTGCAGAACTTTTTCTAAACGAGCTTTTGCAAGAATCGAAGCAGGAGCATATCTCAAAGAAAATAATACTGAGTCCTGAGCTAATCATTCGAAAATCTTCCAACCGAAATGGATCCAAATAAATCTAAACGTAAGTAATTGACGCATGAAGTCGATGTGGAATCATTTCATCATAAAAAGTAAGTAGCATGAATAACGACCAGGAAACAACATCAATTTATTTGCCTTGTTAGCACGTTCTAAACACCTGTTTATGCAAAGATTGATTTATGAAAAGGGATAAAATTACAGATAAGAAAGTATCAATTTGGTTGATCGAGGACGATGATATAGAAATATATATCTTTAAAACTTTACTAGACAAATGTCAAAATGTTGGCAATGTAAAAGTTTTTAAAAATGGCAGATCCCCTATTGATTATATTGAAACGGAACCAAGTGACGTTCTGCCATCATTGATCATTTTGGATATTAACATGCCAATACTTAATGGATGGGGTTTTCTTAACCAATTTAAATCCTTAAATAAAAAAGGTAATACCCGAACTGAGATTGTAATGGCATCCTCTTCTATTGCTAGTTTTGACATTGAGAAGGCTGAGAGAAATGAACTTGTAAGCAAATTAATTCAAAAACCCGTAAGTTTAAACATGCTCCGTGACATAGTGAATGGTACCCATCGTCAATTAAATGCTAGAATCAATAGCACTACTTAAATCTATCAATAGTTTTAGATAGTGAAAGCTATAGTATCCCCATTGAGCAATCCAGAAAGCTTCTGCTAGTAATTTTCATTCGATTATTGTTCTGAAGTGCCGGTTTCCCAAAATATTCACTCATGGGGTTGATTCCCGCTTGAAGTTAATCGCATTTTAATCTTATCGACCGCCACAATATTATTGAATATTGAGGTATGCTGATCTTCTTCAAACTGATCATAATAATTGTCAGTAGTCAAGATACTAGTATGTCCAAAAATATCTTTTACAAATTCTCGATCAACACCATTTCGTTTCAGGAGATTAGCCAATGAATGTCTTGCTTTGCCAATAGAAATATTCTTTTTGATGTTTAATCTTTTGGTAATTAATCGAAGACACTTAGAAGCTGATCTGTTAAATTTCAATCGAGCTAAGTACCTTTCCTCATCGGACATTTCATCTGTGTAGCATCGAAATACATAGTTTTCAGGTAGCGGCTCATTGCCGTACTTCTTCATAAGGTTTTTTAATTCAGGGGATAAAAATACCTTAATTGGTCTGAGATTAGACTTGAAGGTATTCTTTATCTTTTCTCGGTAAAATATAATAAAATCCCCTTGAATGTCTCGGAATTTGAAACGTAAAAAATCAGCTGCATTCGCTCCATTGCAAAAAAAAGAAATCAAAAATGCTGCATGCGCTTCCTCCTGTTTGACAGAAGCAAAATTGTTCGCTTCAGCAAATTTCACAAACTCATCTTCTTTAAGGTAAGTTTTCACTTTTGCCTCGTTAGGGATCACATAAGGGTTTTCAAACTCAGATGACTCACCCGATTCTCTCTTGAAAGGATACCATTCCTTTGGAATAAGTTTCTTGCTTATTGCATTGTTAAAAAGGATACGGATATGACGAAGATTTATGCCTGCTCCATTTCTTGTTTTAGTCTTTGACTTCCCAAACATATACTCCTCATATTTTCTGCAAAATTGAGGTGTGATGGATCGCATGGGAATATTGTCCTTCTTTGCAAACTTTAAAATAGATGCCACTGAATCACTTATTTTGACCGACATTGGATAGTTTCCGTCATCTATGTATTTCCGCATCACAATTTCCCTTACGGCCAAGAGAGACGTTTTATCAGAAACTATCTGAAAGGACTTCGTGTCGTAAAAACGCTCCCTAAACGCTTTAAAGTTAAAGTAAGGCATCAACCCCTCAACAACATGCTCGGCCTTTTTAACGGAAGCATCTATTTTATTCCAAACATCTTTATGGGGATCTTTCATCCTGAATTTCAAAAGCTTCTCAAACTCTGTCTTCGAAAAGGACAGACCAAGGCTGAACTTTCGGCTATCGTTTCTAGATAACCCAATTCTCAATTTTAAAGGGTACTTCTTACCATTTTGAAGGGATGATCTAGTGTCTAGAATTATTGTTACGGAGGGTTTCATTCTTAATTGTTTTAACGTAAAAATTTGCCCCGCATTTGCCCCGCGAGCGCTAAAATTTAATCAATTTGCCCCGCGCAAATGGGAACAAAAGTGAAACAATGGGAATTTAAAAATACTTAAAAGTTCGTTTAAACCAATTTTAAGATGTTTTATGTGAATAAAAGTATATTGACTTAGTAGAATTAAATACATTAACTCGCACGACTCAAAATCGTGTGCCTTCGGGCGTGCCGGTTCGATTCCGGCCTTAGGTACAAAAGCGACTCTTAGCAATTACAATCTGCTTTGGGTCGCTTTTTTTCTATATATTAACCCCATTTACTATTGGTCGATTTAATCTGACCTTTACCTTGATTAAACAACGTTTTATCGATAATTTTATATAGCGGTTAGGAAAAGAGCTCCCTCTCTTCATGCTTTTCGATCTCATTAGCATTTAGCACGTTTCGCGAGAGCCCAGTGATGTTGTTCTGAATTATTTACCCTCTAAAAATCACAATACCATGAAAACAAAAAAAACACCCTCCCAATGCTGGCTTATGGCCATAAAAAAACATTGTAACAAACTACTTTTCAAAACAACATGTTTGACAACCTGTGCCACATTAATCCTTGGACTTACTACGGCAAAGGCTCAGACCATCTATGGAGCTATTGGAGATCTTGGTTATGGATACGGTAAGGGTTCTATGTTTAAAGTAAACACTGACGGATCCCAATATAAAAGAACTGTACTCCCAGGAACTAGCGGCAGTAATAAAAGTGAATGGTCTAATTCATTAGAGATCCAAAAATTCCCTAATCCTCAATACAATTTGGTGAAGCATTCAAATGGAAAATTTTATGGGGAAACAATTTTTGGTGGCCGTGATGGGGAGGGTGTTCTCTTTGAATATGATCCAACAACAGATGAATATTCTGAAAGAGTTAACTTTTATTACTATGATCCGGGGCGGTCATTTGGAAATATGCTGGAGTACAAGGGTAAACTATATGGTACTAGTGAAGCTATAAGTTATTTTATCCACTCATTCGATCCACTTACGGGTAAATTTGAAAAAGAATTTTCACTACCAGCTCCTTCACCCGGTTTAATTTTAATTAATAATAAATTCTATGGCATGACAACCAGCGGTGGGCTTAAGAGAGCCGGAGCCATTTTTGAATTCGATCCGGAAACTAGAGTGTATTCTGTTTTATTTCAATTTGATCATTTTTTAACCGGGCGTTACCCAAATGGTAATCTTACCTATGTAAATGGTAAATTATATGGGTTAACCTCCTCTGGTGGGAAGTTTACCCACGGAACTCTTTTTGAATATGATCTATTAAATCAACAGTTTACTGTAAAGGTTAATTTTCAAAATAAAGCACAAGGGGGTGTGCCTATAGATAAACTAACTCTCTATTCGAATAAACTTTTAGGTGTACTTTCCCAAGGGGGTAAATTTAATGAAGGAGCAATCTTCTCGTATAATATCGACA
>CAYNKN010000097.1:0-10029 GCA_964397805.1 uncultured Chryseolinea sp.
AATGGTGGTATCAATGTATATGTTGCGCATTCTCAATCTATTGGTGGAGCGTGCTGCAAAAGAAAGAGCAGAGAGGTTAGGCATAGCGTACAAACCCCAACCATCGTGGTGGCAAAAATTCTGGTTGAGAATAAATAATCTGGTGCCTGCTGAGCAGGAAGGAAAAATAGAATTAGAACATAACTACGATGGTATTAGAGAACTCGATAATCATTTACCTCCCTGGTGGAAATGGTTATTCATCGCCACCATTGTGTGGTCTGCTGTGTACTTAGTCGTGTATCATGTTACCGATACGCTTCCATTGCAAAAAAAAGAATATCAAATTGAAGTAGCCAATGCCGAAGCACAAAAAAGAAAGTTTATGGCTTCACAGCCACCTACACAAATTGATGAAAGTACATTAACCTATACAGCCGATATGGAACTTATAGAGAACGGAAAAAAACTCTACGTAATTAATTGCGCACCCTGCCATAAGGAAAACGGAGCCGGTAGTATTGGTCCTAACTTAACCGATGCCTATTGGATACACGGAGGGAATATCAAAGAAATTTATACCGTCATCAAAAATGGAGTGCCCGAAAAAGGTATGGTGGCATGGGCCGGTGTACTTAGTCCGGAGCAACTTCGCGATGTTTCTTTCTTTGTGAAAAGTTTACAAGGCACGAATCCAACAGATGCGAAAGTACCTCAAGGTGAATTATATAATGAAGAAGAAACTGTTCAACCTACTGATAGTGTATCGATAAGCGCAGTGTTATAAACGCAAGTAGTACGAACAAGTGGAAGTGCTGATAGGCGAAAACCCCAACAAATGTGGAAGAGAAAGAAAGTTTATATGAGTATGATGAGGCTTTTCGCAATACGATAGCAACTGTTGATCAACACGGTAAGCGAATTTGGATTTATCCGAAAAAACCAAAAGGCTATTTGCATCGGTGGCGGATTGTTGTAACGGTTGTTTTACTCTCATTATTATTTGCTGGGCCTTTTATAAAAATCAGCGGCCAGCCCCTGCTACTACTTAATATTTTCGAGCGTAGATTTATCGTTTTTGGTCAGGCATTTTGGCCACAAGATTTTATCCTGCTGGCGCTAGTACTCATTACCTTCTTTGTTTTTATCATTTTATTCACCGTAGTATTCGGTAGAATTTGGTGTGGATGGATGTGCCCACAGACACTCTTTTTAGAAATGGTGTTTCGCAAAATTGAGTACGCCTTAGAAGGTGACGCTAATCAACAGCGCAAACTTGACGCACAATCGTGGAACGCAAAAAAAATAATTATCAAATTCACCAAGCACATCATTTTCATTTTCATTTCATTACTTATTGCGCACACGGCCATGGCCTACTTAGTGGGTATAGAAAAAATGTTTCAGATCATTCAACACACGCCAGCCGAAAACATAGCTGGGTTTACCGGACTAGTCTTCTTTACCCTAATTTTCTATGGTGTATTTGCACGTTTCCGCGAACAAGCGTGTATTGCAGTATGCCCCTATGGCCGACTGCAAGGTGTGCTGTTAGTAAAAGAATCTATCGTAGTTGCTTATGATTGGTTGCGCGGAGAACCACGCGGAAAAATTAAAAGAGATAAACCAAATGAAACTACGCACGGTGATTGTATTGATTGCAAACTGTGTGTACATGTATGCCCTACCGGGATTGATATACGCAATGGCACACAACTAGAATGTGTAAACTGTACAGCATGTATTGATGTGTGCGATGAAGTGATGTTAAAAATTGGTAAGCCGAAGGGTCTTATCCGATTTGCCTCCTATAGTTCTATAAAAGACCGCATTCAAAAAATAATAACTCCGCGTGTTATTGGATACTCCATCGTGCTGGTGGCTTTGTTAAGCTTGTTAGGTTTTGCCGTGTCTACGCGATCTGACATTGAAACAACCGTACTCAAAGTACCCGGAACGATCTACCAAAAAACAGAAGAAGGAAAAATCTCCAACCTCTACAACATCGAATTCGTAAATAAAACGTTTGCAGATATCATACTTGAACTGAAGGTAGAATCGCCACCTACTGCTTACCTAACCAAAGTAGGCGATCAACAACTAATCATTCCGGCAGAAGGACTAACTAAAAGTGTTTACTTCATTGTTATGCCGCTTGAAACAATTCGTAATCCAAAAACAACAGTAGTATTAGGCGTGTATCGGGAAAACAAAAAAATAGAAACTATCAAAACAAAATTTATCGGGCCTGTTACAAAAGCTTCCGATTGGAATAGATAAACTTAACCTGCACTATCATGAATTGGGGAAATTGGATTTTTGTTGCCTTCGTATTGTTCACCATTTTTATCGGCACCTTGGCTGTTATTTGTATGCGGCAAGATGTGTTTTTAGTTTCAGCTACTTATTACGCTGATGAACTGCGCTATCAAGAACAAATAAATAAAGAAGCAAACACGCAAGCGCTTACCGACAAACCAGAACTATCCATTGTTGATAATCAACTGCAATTACACTATACGCAACTGGCTAACATGGAAGGCGGTTCATTGACTTTGTTTAGGCCATCTGATGCCGCTCTTGATCGATACTTTGAGCTTAAGCTATCCAATGAAACAAACCAATACTTTACAATAAGCGATATGCCCACGGGCTTGTACAAAGCTAAACTACAGTGGCAAGAAAAAGGAAAAGAATATTACCTGGAAAAAATTATTATTCGATAAGTGATGTGGATGGCAGCACTACTTTTAGGATTAGCCGGTAGCTTTCACTGCGCTGGTATGTGTAGCCCTCTTATTATGGCGGTTACCGGTATACGTCATCCATTTTTTGTTCGCAAGGTTATCTATAACACCGGAAGAATTTTTAGTTACATGATATTGGGAGCGTTAGCAACAGGTCTTGGTTCTCATTTTCAATTCAATGGCTTTCAAGATGTACTTTCGGTTGTCCTCGGGTTTGTACTTATTATACTTGGTGTTAGTGGTGCCTCCCGATTTCGGATTCCGGTTGTTACATCGTTGATCCTGCGATTTACCTCCATACTAAAAAGAGCTTTTGGGAAATTACTTACTCATAAAAATAATGGGAGTATGTTTTTGATGGGAACACTTAATGGAATACTTCCGTGTGGCTTAACGTATTTGGCACTTAGCTTTTGCTTTATCTTACAAGCACCCATCGATGGAGCTACCTTTATGTTACTATTTGGAGCTGGCACCTTACCCGTAATGTTAGGATTTACTTCACTGCTGCACGTTTCACTAAAGCGATTTAATTTAAGTTGGAAACGACTTACTACTACCTTATTAATTATTACCGGTATACTATTAGTGGCGCGGGCATTTATACCTCATCAACACATGGATGACGCAGTAAACAAAACTGAACTATCGGGTGATGTGATTATCTGTGACTAGATAAAAATTTACTTGATCCTAGCTTTGGTAAATTTGAATTTTTTCTTGGTGTCGGTGATGGTGCTAACCTTTATGAGGTTTTACCGGAATTGTCTTTTGTCATAATTTTAGAATTAGTCAATTAACCCCTCATTCAAGCCGTTTAATTTTAAAAAATCTTCGTACTCCTGCCGAAACATCTTTTTTTGGTGATGCTGTTTTTGATTTTTAATATACTGAAAGACCTTTTCAACTACTGATTCTGAAACAGAATATGCGGCATAACCAGTTTGCCATGCAAATTTCTCAGGGATAAGATTGTTTTGATTAGCAAAATGAGAACTGCTACCCTTGATCTGCTTAATCACTTCAGCAATTGATTTTTGTCGATTTAAAAGAAACAAACAATGTATGTGATCAGGCATGCCGTTAATGATTCTTACCGGACAACCTAGTTCTCGTAATTGATCAGATATAAATTGATATAATTTTTGCTCAACAGATGAATCAATCAAAGGCATTCTTTCTTTGGTTGACCAAATGGCATGTATCCATATTTTATTGAATGAATGGGGCATATTCATTTTTTCAATTTACAGATTATAAACCGTTGAAACGGTTTTGCATTTCGTGGCGCATTTTCATAGCCCACGGTTTAAACCGTGGGCTATGCCGTGTATCCATATTTTATTAAATGAATGCGGCATAATTGATTTTTTAGAATTCTAATTTAAAAAACGTTGAAACGGTTTTGTCTTCCATTTTCAAACCCATAGCCCACGGTTTAAACCGTGGGCTATAAATGGCATTCGATATTTCGGAATGGATTTATCCATTTCCGTAATCATAGCCCGTGAATTAATTTGTGGGCTATGATTCGTGAAAAATGTTTTATGAAATGATTTATACATTTCCTTCAACAATTTTTACTGTGAAATCATCTACAAATTATTGCTATTCATCCAAATATAATTACCCACGCGCTACATTCCAGCGCACTACTTGTTCCAGCTTTTGAATACTTAACATTTTAATTTTTCCACTTACAATTTCAAGTAGTCCTTCTTCTTTGAAATCTGACAATACACGAATTACCGACTCCGGGGCGGTGCCAACCATCTTCGCCAAATCTTCACGCGGAATAGCAATAAAATCTTTTTCTTCACGCAGATTATACACTTTAATGAGTGCTTCCGCTGTTCGTTGACGCACCGAGTTATACGCCAGGTTAAGTAACTGATCTTCCTTGTGCG
This sequence comes from uncultured Chryseolinea sp., assembly GCA_964397805.1. GTDB lineage: Bacteria > Bacteroidota > Bacteroidia > Cytophagales > Cyclobacteriaceae > Chryseolinea. Next base: position 4,634 of record CAYNKN010000097.1, read on the forward strand.
CAACTTTTTTACAGAGTAAGGATATAAAAACAGCTGCCACATCACGCTGCTGTTGCAGTAGCGTAAGAAAGTCGTGTTTAAGAATAACAACCAATTCAGAATTTTCTAAGGTAATGGCCGATTCGCCATACGCCATATTTTCGAGAATTGCTTCGAAACCAAAAAAATCGCCAGTCTTATATAAATTAGTAATCAACTCTTTTCCCTCTGCATTGGTCTTATAGGTTTTCACTTCACCTGATTTGATGAAATAAACGGCCGCTGGTGCATCGCCTTCAATAAAGATATCTACTTTCTTTTTGTACTGTTTAATTTTTCGATCGCGACAGAGATCTTTTAGATTAAGCGCTTGTTGCGCATCGCTTATAAATGAATCCAGACCATCTGCGGTAGACTGATACTCTTTTTGTTGCAACGCACTTTTTCGCAGGCGCGCTTCAATGGTGTTTAGTAAGTCTGTATCATCAAAAGGCTTTGTTAAGTAATCATCCGCCCCCAATGTCATACCTTTTCGAACATCTGTTTTTTCCGTTTTGGCGGTTAAAAAAATAAACGGAATACGCGCAGTCGCGGTGTTCTTGCTTAATATATGTAATACGCCATACCCATCTAGTTCGGGCATCATAATATCGCAAATAATTAAATCGGGCATTTCTTGAATAGCCAACGCCACCCCTACCTTTCCATTTTCTGCACTTACTACAGTATAGTTTGCCAGCGAAAGTATCTCACTGGTATTCTCACGCACTTCATGGTTATCTTCAATCAGCAGAATTTTTTTCATTAAGTATTTCGGTTGAGTGAGTAAAAAGAAATTTACAAATATCGTTTACTAAAATTTTATTTTAAGTAACAGGAATGGTAATGGTGAATACACTTCCCTGTTGGTATTCACTTTCAAATTCAACTGTTCCTCCAAGCAACTCGGTATATCGTTTAACAATGTTAAGTCCTAAACCTGTACCTTGAATATTGGTTACATTACTAGCTCGAAAGAAACGCTCAAACATATGCTTTTTATCATCGGCTGGAATACCAATTCCCTCATCGCGTATCGAAAGTCTGACTACATCATTGTGTAATTGGCAGGAAACATAAATAGGTTTGCCTTCTGATGAATATTTACTCGCATTCGACAAGAGATTGAAAAATATATTACGTAGCATTCGGGGATCGCTCGTTATTGCCGGCAGCCCATTACATTGCAGCTCCAGGTATTGTCCAACTTTTAGTACAGGTTTTATTTCTTCGGCTACTTCCTGAAAAAACTCATCCAAATCAACTAACTCTTTCAGCGCTTCAATTTTACCTTCTTCCAATTTTCCCAGCGACAAGAAATCGTTTAAAATACTGGTGAGGTGACTTACATTTGATTTAATACGTTGGATGTGTTTATCCATCTTATCTGCTTCACCTCGTTCTTTATATTGATTAATGAGCGAAGTAGAACTCAGTATCGTACTTAGTGGTGTGCGAAACTCGTGCGAGGCAATGGAAACAAATTTGGTTTTTAAATCATTAAGCTCACGCTCTTTAGCTAGTAACTTTCGCACTTCCTCTTCGGCCTTTTTACGCTCCGATACTTCCTTTTCTAATTCTTTAATTGTTTGATCTAACGCCTCGGTACGTGTGCTTACTTTTTTCTCTAACTCGGCAGCATACACCAACAATTGTTCCTCACTTTGTTTGAGCGCTTCTTCCGAATTTTTTCGCTGAGTAATATCAATAATAAACGCCACCACCAAAAACTGATTATTAACATGGTGATGACTTAAGCTTACCTCTACCGGAAATTCAGAACCATCTTTTTTAACCGCTTTTAAATCTCGGCCGCTTCCCATGCGTCTGGGTTCCGGATTAGCAGCAAAAGTACTACGATGATGAACATGCTTTTGGCGCAATGACTTCGGCAGTAGTATATCTACACTTTTGCCAATAAGCTCTCCGGTTTCATACCCAAAGAGTTGTTCAGAAATAGGATTGGCCAATAGTATCTCACCATTAGCATCAACCATAATAATACCTTCTGCGGAAACCCTGAAAATCTCCAGAAATGTATCGGGTGAAATGGTGGTGATCTTAAAAGATTTACTCATAGAAAATTGCCGAGCCAAGATAAGTAACAAACCTGACAAAAGTCAGGTAGTGTGTTGATGTTCATCGTTAACATAGTATGAAGAATGCTGTTACTTCGAAAGATCAACCATTAACTTATCCTAGTTATTTACCATGAGTAGCGTACGCATTCTTTGCGCCCTTGATTTTTCGGAGGCTAATGACCGGGTACTTCAGGAAGTATTTCTTCAGGCATCGCGTCTTCAAGGGTATGTTACCATATTGGCTTCATATAGAATTGTTTCGAGCGCTACAGAAGCTGGTATTTCGGCTTGGAAAAATGAAATGAAAGCCAGAGTCGAACACGATTATCGAATTATTAATAAAAAAATAAAAGCACTCGGGGTAGATGTACCCTATGATTTTCAACCTGAGATTGGATTTGTATCAAACCGGATAGAGGCTTTTATTAGCAAGCACACCGTAGCTTTGTTAATTATGGGTGAGGCACTTGCAGAAGCTATTGGCGAACACAAAGGTTTAACCATCACCAATTTTGTAAAGTCTATGAGTGTACCTGTTATAATTGTGCCGGAAAACCAACCTGAGGTTGTTTGATTCTGCCAGATTTAGTTTAATTTTAGTCAGCAAAAAATAACCATTCTATGAAAAAAATATTAGTCCCAACTGATTTCTCTAAAGCTGCCACAATTGCTGTTGATGTTGCCCTTGACATCGCCAAAAGATCTGGCGCAGAGCTAACCTTGTTGCATGTTATTGAAGAATCCGTTGGTGGTTCCTTTAGTGTTACCGGGGAAGTTAATCGCAATGCCGGATGGGAAGACAAACTCTTTACTATGAGGCTAATTGAAAAAGCAAAAAAGCAAATTGCCAAAATTATTGAAGACCCTAAATTCGATAAAGTAAAAGTACGTCAGGAACTTCGTGTTGGCTCGCCATACCACGGTATGAATGCCATCATTACCGAAAAGAAAGTTGACCTAGTGGTGATGGGTACTGCGGGTCGTTCTGACTTAAAACAAATGATTATTGGTTCGAATACGGAGAAAGTAGTACGCACTGCACATTGCCCGGTACTCACTATGCACAACAAACCGGCATCGAAAAACTTCAAAGACATTGTTTATGCTACCGGCATGAATAAAAACGAAGAAGTTTTTTCGCGTATCGTACGGACAACTCAAAAAATGTATGACTCAACTATACACTTGGTTCGTGTAAACACACCTGGCAATTTTCAACGCGATGTTATTGTTAAAAAATACATGGAAGATTTCGCCAAGAAACTTCAGTTGAAAAATTATACTATCAATGTATTTAATGATGTTACAGAAGAAGAAGGTATTATTTACTTCGCGAATAGCATAAATGCCGATTTGATTGCTATGGCTACCAGCGGTCGCACGGGTTTTGCTCACGTACTTGCAGGCAGTATAGCCGAAGATGTAGTACGACAATCAAAGCGCCCACCTGTATTAACATTTGTTACTAAGCATCATAAATAAAATTGATTTTAAAAAAATCGCAAAAGGCTGCCCCAAAAGAGCAGCCTTTTTTTGGCTCATGGTCATAGACAAAATAATGCTGATTGCCAGAAGTAGACGAATGCTCAAACTAAAAATTAAAGAATCAACAATTGTGATTATTTTTCAGCATGAATCACTACGAACAGTTAGGTGTTAGTCCCCTCGCCAGCGCAGATGAAATAAAACGTGCCTACAGACGCTTGGCTGTTAAGTATCACCCCGATAAAAACCCTAGCCCCGATGCCCATCAATTTTTTAAAGAATGTACCAACGCCTATAATGTTTTAAGCGACCCCGAAAAAAAAGCCAGCTACGATCTTCTTTTTCATTTTGGGTTACGGCAGCCTACTACCACACCACGTCAAACTCATCGCGATCCGGCTTATCGAAGACGCAGCTCACAGCCTCCACGCAAAAGTAGCCAGCAACATATGTACGAGCTCATGGCCAAATACTTACCTTGGGCTAATCGTATTTCGTACAGCTGTTTAGCACTTTGTATTTTTCTCTCAATCGATTATTTATTGCCGAATCAACATACCAATGAAACCGTTACAGCCACCATCAATCGAAGAGCAGAGCATCGATCTGGCTCAACCTACTGGCTAGCCATTACTACCGATAAAGGTTCGTACATAAATTTTCCGCCCAATACAAAACGATCAGTTAAAGTAGGTACTGAAATTCAAGTTTCCGCCTCTCCCCTGCTTCACATCCCGCGCAGCGTTAAAACTCCCACAGATGAAATAGAAATCCGAAAAACGTTGTACGGAAATTTTATTTTTTTTCCCATTATTCTGCTGTTTAGTTCATCGGCAGGTGTCTATTATCGAAAGGATGTTTCGAACGGGTTTAACTATGGTATTACAAACGCCATTATTGTATTGTTTGCTACTATTGTGATTTCATTAATTTAGCACTTTAACTGCATGGCGTATGGCAAAGAAAAATGATTGGAAGAAACGCGATGGTGTCGTGTACTCCACCGAATCAAATTTTGATTACACATACGATCAGGCCGGTGAAGCAGAAACTTTACCTCCACAGCAACAACAGCTACGAGTATTATTGGATAAAAGTATGCGTGCCGGAAAACAAGTAACGCTTGTAACTGGCTTTGTTGGTACCGCTACCGATCTGGAACAACTGGGTAAATTACTGAAATCGAAATGTGGCGTGGGTGGATCAGTAAAAGATGGAGAAGTAATTATTCAAGGTGACCATCGAGATAAAATTTTGCAACTACTTCAAAAAGAAGGATACAAAGCAAAACGCATTGGGTAACCTATTCCAATTGCATTTGTAAAAAATAAAGATAAACGGTACGCACTTACCAGCTAGTTGTTTGCGAAGATCGCCCTAACCATCATGTTTAAAAGCCACCGGTGTATTCCATATGTTGTTGGGTGACATTCGTGATTACCTTTCTCGCGCTGAATACCAAACCTATTGTTTATGAAGTATAACTACCAAAAAGCCCTTACCATGGGGCTGTTAGTAACGTTGGCGCTATATTGGCCAAGCAAACTATTTTCTCAAGAAGAGCGAAACCTAGGGCCGGTTTCTCGAACCTATGCCCTTACCAATCTCACTATTATTCAGGCACCCGGGAAGAAAATAGAGAAGGGTACTCTCATTTTTAAGGATGGTCTCATTAACGCAGTGGGCAACAACTTATCGATACCTGCAGGAGCCATTGTTATTAAAGCCGACAGCCTCTATGCGTATGCCGGATTTATTGACGGACTATCGCGCACCGGGGTTAAAAAAACAAAAGAAGAACAAAACAGAGAA
>CAYNKN010000098.1:0-852 GCA_964397805.1 uncultured Chryseolinea sp.
CCCTTGCTTACGATAGTAATCATTTTAGTGCTGTCACCTCCCCCCGGAGTTGCACTCGGTATGATACTGGTAGCAGCCTGTCCGGGTGGAAATGCATCTAACTTTTTTTCGTTTTTGGCAAAAGGTAATGTGGCACTCTCGGTTACACTTACGGCCATTACTTCTTTTACTGCTTTTTTTACAACACCACTTAGTTTCATGTTTTGGTCGTCAACCCTACCCGGCCTTCGGGAAAGTATCAAAGAATTTGAAATTAGTTTCTTCGATCTATTCATTAACATGTCGGGCATATTAATACTTCCGCTTTTTGCAGGTATGACGGTTGCACATTTTTTTCCGGTGTTTACACAGAAAGTTTCTAAACCGGTACGTATACTCTCCATACTTATATTGGTGGCGTTTGTACTCATTGCCTTTTCGGCAAATATTCAAGTTTTTGTATCGCGCATTTACACGGTGTTTTGGATTGTACTATTGCATAACGGTATAGCGCTGGCAGGAGCTTACTTCTTTAGTAAGCTGCTTAAAAATAATGAACCCACCAATCGATCGGTTGCCATAGAAACAGCCATTCAAAACTCCGGACTTGGGTTAGTACTTATCTTCACCTATTTTGATGGTCAGGCAGACATGGCGCTTGTTACCGCGTGGTGGGCAATTTGGCATTTAGTAAGTGGGTTTGTTTTTGCTCACCTTATTCAACGTAAACCCATTAAACCTTTTTCTTGATTCATGAACCCAAGTTTGCTCTGGAGATTTCTTAAAAAATATTCAGCCACAGCATTGTGGTTCTATTTTAAAAAATGGCAGGTTAATTTTTTAGCACCTCTCCCTAACGGTCCTGTTATTTTT